>NZ_JBSHMS010000014.1:160953-252054 GCF_053645575.1 Nocardia sp. NPDC055321 | reverse complement strand
ACCCACCCACACGGGGGTGTGGAAGGCCGGAACCAATAAATTATTGGCACTGACATTCATCGACACACTATTGAGTTCTCAAAGAACACACGCACACGGAACTTCGCGGGCTCTTTGTCCCGGTCGGTCTCCGTGGCTGCTTCCAAAGCTTAGCTCTTACCTCGCAGCAGAACCAAATCCGCTGGTCAGTGGAGCTAATGTGATCATCAGGCGCTCCTCGTACAACCTCGTTTCCCAGGCCCTTGGGGCTCCGGGTCGGTGTCCGTGTCGCTCTGACTTGGATAAAGTTACGTGTCGCTACGAATGAAGTCAAATCGGCTGGTCAGAGGCGCGTGTCGCGCGAAAACAGCATGCGCTTCGCACAACCCCGCGGTTGCGAGGTTCGAAATGTGTTCGTGCGAATCGTGCAATCCTCGCGAATGGACTTACCGATGCACGTGCGGAGCGCACCCTAGGGAGGGTGTACGTCTGCGATTCGTCGATCACGAGTGGCATTGTCGGCGAGTTCGCGGAGCGACTGTCCGACTCGGCCGATTCGAGCTGGCGGGTGAGTTGGTTGCCCGGGCGGGTGTTCTCCCGCGACCAAGCCCTGGCCGCGATCGAGTTGGTCGAACTGCTCTACGACCCGGTCCACACCGATGAACCCGAACTGCAGGCGAGCGTCGCCGCGGCGGCCGCGACGCTCGGCATCCGCCCCATCGACGCCGCGTGCCTACTCTCCGAGCGGCATCCCAACCGCTGAGCCGGCGCCGGAACGACGAAACCCCCGGCCCGAAGACCGAGGGTTCCGCTATACGCCGGTATGCGGGACTACAGACCCGCGCGCTCGATGAAGGTCAGCGCCGACGCCTTGTCCTTGAAGCCGGTGACCGCGATGAACAGGTTCGTATCGGTGTTGAAGTACTCGAGGGCGCCGCTCACGCTCTTCTCGTTGAACCGGATCAGCTTGTTGCCCTGCTCGGTGAGCCGATCGGGGAACTGCTTGCGCCACAGCGCGGGCAACTTCGACGGATCGGTGCTGATGTGCGCGAGCACCGCGCGATCCTTGGACGCGGAATCGGTCAGGCCCGCGATGAGCGAATCCGTCTTGAGGATGTTGAAATCCGCTCCGACGGTGAAGGAATCGTCGTCGGTGTAGCCGGGTGTGGTCGTGCGGTTGAAGTTCGGGGCCACCGCCGAGCGCAGCGCCGCCGGCATCGCGTCGAGAATCGGCTGCACGTCCGACGGCACCGCCGCGGCGGCTTTGGTGCTGGTGGTCGTGCTCGACTTCGTCGTCGACTTGGGCGACTTCGAGGACTCGGTGGCGGCGGCGGGCGCCGCGCTGGTGGTGTCCGGCTTCGCGGCGGTGGTATCGGAGTCGTTCTCCCCACCGGTGACCACGACGACCACGCCGATCAGAATCGCGAGGACCGCGACGGCGGCGACGCCGATCAGCACCGCCGGGGACTTCCCGCCGGGCGGGCCCGGCGGGTTCGGCTGTTGCTGCTGCTGTCCCCATTGCGGCTGTTGCTGCTGCTGCGGGGCCCACTGCTGCTGATGAGGCTGCCCGCCCTGCGGCGCCTGCCACTGCGGGCCGCCCGGGCCCTGCGGCGAAAAGCCCTGCGGCGGTGGAGATTGCGGCGGGTACGGCTGCTGTGGCCGGCCGCCGTGGCCCGGCGGCACCTGCCCGTACGGACCGGAATTGCCCTGGCCGGGGCCCTGGGGTGGATAGGTCATGAGGTCTTCCCCTCCGCTGTGCGAGCCAACTCCCCTGGCTCGGTGTCCGGGCCGGAGCGTACCCGCGCGTGCGGCCCGCCACCACGCCGAAAGCCGGTCCACCGCAGGGTGAACCGGCTATCGAAGACGTGAACTCGCTGGTCGGTGTGCCACCGGCCGCGAGAGTCAGGGCTGTCTCAGCCCACGTTGTCGGTGCACTGCGAGACGACCAGGATGCCCGGCCCGCCCGAGGCGCTCAGTGACGAGGGCCGGTAGGCCGCCTGCAGGGCCGCGCGCTCGGCCTCGAAGCGGGTCGCGCCGGTGCCCCGGTAGTACGTGGGGTTGGAGCCCGACTCCTTGGCGATCGCGCCGCAGCCGTCGACGAAACGCACCTCGACCGTGCACAGCGCGTAGCCGCACTCGCTCACCGCGTCCCAATCCGACTCCTGCCAGTTGGGGTAGTTGTAGGCGGTGCCCCAGCTCTCGGTGCCGTCCTCCCACTGCGCCAGCGCGATCGACCCGTAGTAGCGCCCGTCCGGCCCCGGCTCCGCGCTCGCGGTCCCCGCGCCCGTCACCACACCCGCCGTCAACGCGACAGCGGCAAAACCCAGGGCAACCTTGCCCATTGCGAACATCGTGAAAACTCCCCATCGAATTGGCTTCGAACTGAAACCAGTTGCAGATCTTGGCTATTCGGTGCCCGATTTGTCCAATCGATTACCTGGCGCCGCGTAACAGCAGACCACAGCCCACCGACACGAACGCGAGATCAACTCCGCGGCAGACCGAATCGGATGCTGTGCAGCCGCTGCTCGCCCGAGCACCACGCCCGGTACCGCAATTCCTCCGGCAGACCCGGCAGCGTCTCACGCAGCGCCGCCACGGTCGCGGCCGCCAGCTCCCGGCCACCTTCGCCGCCAATCGGCACCGTCAGCGTGTGGAGCGTCGTACCCGCACCATCCTGGGCCTCGAAGTAGCAGACCCCGTGCTCGACGGAGAAGAAACCCTGGACGAACGGCTCCGCGTCGGCCCTGTCCAGTACCCACATCAGGTCCGACACGTGGGGGCGCAGCAGTGGCAGATCGGCGGCCAGCGAGGTGAACAACTCGGTGATCCGGCTCTCCAGTTCGGGCCAATCGGCCGCATGGGGTTCGGGACCCCACCAATTGTTCGGTCCCAGAACACCGTTCATCAGCTCGGTGTTCTCGAAATCGGTGAAGAGCTGCCACCGGTCCGGAGCGCGCCAGTCGTCGCTCCATTTCCATTCCCAATAGCCGAGGTTCTCGGTCGGCTCACTGGGTGCGATCGACAGATGGACCGCCGAGTAGAGGCTGCTGCGTGACAGCGTGAAGGTGGTGTCCGGACGCCGCCAAATCGCGGTCGCGTCCGGCCCGCCGACCACCGGCGGAGGACCCAGCACTCGCACGCACTCCACCAGCGCGGCCGAGTACGCGGCGTCGAGACTGTCCGGTGCGAAATAGTGTGAGGTCCACACCGAGTCGAACTCACCGAACTCGAAGCGCGCGCTGTCGACATAGGACGGGGTCTTCGATCCATACAGGATCGAGCGCGAGTCAGCGGTCTCCAGTTCGGCCTCGACGTCGGACTCGTCGTCCCGGCGCAGGGGCCACCCGATCGCTTCGAACATCACGTCGACCTCGGCCCGGGACCACGTTTCCAACCGGGCGCCCGTGAACACCGGTATCGCTCGCAGCAGCGGGCCTCGATCGACGAGAGCGGCCCGGCGCTCGGCTCGGGCGCGCACGGCGTCGGGCTGCTCGGCAGCGGCGCGCTGCTCCCGGATCTGCCGGTTGAGCGTCGGATTCTCGAGCGACAGGGAGAGCGAGGTCGAGCCACTCGCCAGGCACAACTCCAGGCCCGGCAGGGACCAGCGCTCGCGGCCGAACTCCTCGGACGGCTCTCCCCAGCGCCGCACACAGCGCTCACGGGTGTCGGCAGACGCCGCGGCCAGCATGTCCGCGTCATCGCACGAATCGGAGATCTGGAGAAAGAGGGCGTATACGGCATCGGACGCCGGCATGACATGGGCCATCGGCTGCCGGATGTCGAGTCCGGTTGTCAGCAGGGTGGTTTCGACGCCCGCGATCGGCTGGGACTCGGTCCAGCCCAGGCGGGATACGAGCCCGGGCACCTCACTCAGCGACCAGGTCCATTCGAATTGCGTTACCGCCGTGACGATTTCGGCCGCGCGCTCGAAATCTACTCGTAGAACTTCACTCACGTCGCGAGATTAGCGACGACCCCCGACAAGACACCGGGCCCGGTCACCATGCGGTGACCGGGCCCGGGTCATGCGATTCCGTTGCCGGAGGCGTGGACTAGAAGTCCATGCCGCCCATGCCGCCGGTCGGGTCGCCCGCGGGGGCGGCCTTCTCCGGCTTGTCGGCGACGACGGCCTCGGTGGTGAGGAACAGCGCCGCGATCGAGGCGGCGTTCTGCAGGGCGGAGCGGGTGACCTTGACCGGGTCGGCAACGCCGGCGGCCAGCAGGTCGACGTACTCGCCCGAATCGGCGTTCAGGCCGTGGCCGGCGGGAAGGTTCGAGACCTTCTCGGCGACGACGCCCGGCTCGAGGCCGGCGTTGAACGCGATCTGCTTCAGCGGCGCGGACAGCGCGACGCGAACGATGTTCGCACCGGTGGCCTCGTCGCCCGACAGGGTCAGCTCGTCCAGGGCCGGGGCGGCCTGCACGAGAGCGACGCCACCACCGGCGACGATGCCCTCTTCGACGGCGGCCTTGGCGTTGCGCACGGCATCTTCGATGCGGTGCTTGCGCTCCTTGAGCTCGACCTCGGTGGCAGCACCGGCCTTGATGACCGCGACGCCGCCGGCCAGCTTGGCCAGGCGCTCCTGCAGCTTCTCACGGTCGTAGTCCGAGTCCGAGTTCTCGATCTCGGCGCGGATCTGCGCGACGCGGCCCTTGATGGCCTCCGGGTCGCCGGCGCCCTCGACGATGGTGGTCTCGTCCTTGGTGATGACGACCTTGCGGGCGGTGCCCAGCAGCTCCAGACCGGCGGTGTCCAGGGACAGGCCGACCTCTTCGCTGATGACCTCGCCACCGGTGAGGATGGCGATATCGGCGAGCATGGCCTTGCGACGGTCACCGAAGCCCGGCGCCTTGACGGCGATGGACTTGAAGGTGCCGCGGATCTTGTTGACCACCAGGGTCGACAGGGCTTCGCCCTCGACGTCCTCGGCGATGATCAGCAGCGGCTTGCCGGCCTGGATGACCTTCTCCAGCAGCGGCAGCAGGTCCTTGACGGTCGAGATCTTCGAGCCGACGAGCAGGATGTACGGATCCTCGAGGGTCGCTTCCTGACGCTCCGGGTCGGTGACGAAGTAACCCGAGATGTAGCCCTTGTCGAAGCGCATGCCCTCGGTGAGCTCCAGCTGGAGACCGAAGGTGTTGCTCTCCTCGACGGTGATGACGCCTTCCTTGCCGACCTTGTCCATGGCCTCGGCGATCAGATCACCGATGGACGAGTCGCCGGCCGAGATGCCCGCGGTAGCAGCGATCTGCTCCTTGGTCTCGACCTCCTTGGCGGTCTCCAGCAGGCGCGCGGTGATGGCCGCGACGGCCTTCTCGATGCCGCGCTTCAGGCCCAGCGGGTTGGCGCCGGCCGCGACGTTGCGCAGACCTTCGCGGACCAGTGCCTGGGCGAGCACGGTGGCGGTGGTGGTTCCGTCGCCGGCGACGTCATCCGTCTTCTTGGCAACTTCCTTGACGAGCTCCGCGCCGATCTTCTCGTACGGATCCTCGAGCTCGATTTCCTTGGCGATGGAGACACCATCGTTGGTGATGGTGGGGGCGCCCCACTTCTTCTCCAGCACGACGTTGCGGCCCTTGGGGCCCAGCGTCACCTTGACAGCGTCGGCCAGGGCGTTCAGACCCCGCTCGAGACCGCGGCGAGCCTCTTCGTCGTACGCAATTGTCTTGGCCATTGCGTTGAGATCCTCCAGATCAGGGGATTGACACGATCTGGCCAGGCTCGGTGCCCGCGACGGACGACCACAAGGGGCCTCACCGTCCCGACCTAGCACTCACAGGTCGGGAGTGCCAAGACCATTTTTAGCACTCTCCCCCAGGGAGTGCAAGGTCGGGGCGTGCGGCCCCGGGCCGCGCCTCCAACCTAGCCGGGATATACGGGAGCGACCCCCGAACCCCCCAAACAGACCCGGCGGCCCGGCCCCGCGGGGCGCGGACCCGTCTCTACCTGACCAAGCGGTCGTCGACCCGCAGCAACAGCGCTATCAGGGCGTCCGTGCGACGTTCCTCCGGCGTCCGCGGTTCCCCCTGCTCGATGTCGACGAGTTCGGCATCGTTGAGCAGGAGTTCGGCCTCGATTCGCATGATCGCGCGAATGAAGGCCGGTGCGACGTCGGGTGGCAGGTCACCGTTCACGATGTAGCCGCCGTCCGGCGTGTCCTCGGTCGAGACATAGGAGAGCGCGCGCAGCAGATCCGCGCGCGTTTCCCCCGCAACCAGGTCGGAACCCTCGTCGTCCGCCATACGGATATCCTATCGGGCGCGCCCCAGGAGTCACGTGAGGCTGCCCCAGCAACTGCTATTTCACTTCCGGCGCGTCCCCCGTGATGGACGAGAGCAGCGCCTCGAGATCCGCGGAAACCGATTCCTTGTCCAGGCCGAGCCCGGACAGCACGCCCGTCCCGTCCTCGACATCGAGCAGCGCCAGCAGCAGATGCTCGGTGCCGATGTAGTTGTGACCCAGCCGAAGTGCCTCGCGGAAGGTCAGCTCGAGGGTCTTCTTGGACTGAGAGTCGAAGGGAATCAAGGCCGCGATCTTGTCCGCGGCGGCGGGCAGCGCGGCGGTGGCCACGCGGCGCACCGCGTCGACGCTGATGCCCTTGGCGATGATGATCTGCACCGCAAGCGATTCCGGTTCCTTCAGCAGACCCAGGATGAGGTGCTCGGGGGTGATCTCGGCGTTGCTCGCGTCCCGCGCCTCCTCCTGCGCGGCCACCACCACGTGCCGGGCGCGCGGGGTGAAGCGCGCGAAGCCCGCGTTGGGATCGAGGGCGGCGGCTTCGGCGGCGTCACCCGGGCCCTTAGGCACGAAGCGCTTCTGGGCGGCCTGTTTCGTGACGCCCATGCTGCCGCCGATATCGGTCCAGGAGGCCCCGGAGCGCCGGGCCTGATCGACGAAATGGCCGATCAGGTGGTCGGCGAGCTCACCGAGGTGATTCGCGACGACCACGGCGTCGGAGAGCTGGTCCAGGGCGTTGTCGGGGCGGGCCTTCTTGATGCCGGCGATCAGATCGTCGAGGCGGAAAGGATTCGTCATACGTCAACTTTAGGTTGACCATCACTTGATGGTCAACCGGTAGTTGACGATCGGATCCCAATTTTTCCGAGCCCGACCCGTCAGGGCCTGGCCGCCCAGCCCGCGCCGCGCACGATGCTCTCCTTGAACCACACGGCCGGGCGGCCGGTGATCGCGCGGGCCGTCGGGGTGTCGTCGGGATCGAGGAACTGGATGACCGCGTCGCGACGCCCCAGACTCAGGCACTGGAAGTAGTAGCGGAACTTCCGGGCGGCCGGCTCCTTCCCGCGCAAGCGCGCGATGATCGCGGCCGCGGCGTACTTGCCCGCAGGCAGCGCGGTCGCGCAGGCCATGCGCAGTTCGCGGTCGCCGGGACCGGCGACGACCGCGGCATCGCCGACCGCGTAGACCTCCGGGTGCGCGGCGGTGCGCAGATCGTCGCCGACCAGGACCCGGCCGCGCGCGTCCACGCCCAGACCGGACCGGGCGGCCACGTCGGGCACGGTGAAACCGGCGGTCCACAGCACGGTGTCGGCGGGCACGTGCGCGCCGTCGACCAGTTCGAGGCCCGCCGCGGTCACCGCCGCGACCTTGGCCCCGGCGTGCACGCGCACGCCGAGCCGGTCCAGAACCGCTCGAATGTGCTTGCGCGCCTTGGCCGAGAGCCAGGCGCCGGGCTCGTCGGCGCTGATCAGCAGCACCTCGAGCTCGGGCCGGGATTCGGCCAGCTCGGTGGCGACCTCGATGCCGGTGGAGCCGGCGCCGACCACCGCCACCCGCCCAGCGAGCGCCGGCACCCGGGCCACGTCCTCGGGCGTCGCCACCGTGTGGGCGTGCTCCGCGAGTCCGGGCACGCCGCCGGTGTCGGCCCGGCTGCCCAGCGCGTAGACGAGCGAGTCGTAGGGCACCGCCTCGGCCCCCTCGAGCTCCACCCGCCGCGCCGCCGGGTCGACGCGGGTCACACGCGCCCGCACGAACTCGATTCCCTTGGGCTCCAGCAGTTCCCGCAGGTCCCAGCGCGGCACCTGCTGCCCCGCCACCACCTGGTGCAGCCGCACCCGCTCCACGAGCTCGGCGCGCGCGTCGATCACCGTGACCCGCACGCCCTTCGCGCCCGCCGCCTCCCGCGCCGCCGCGAGCCCCGCGTATCCCGCACCCAAGACGACGATTCGATGTTCCCCGGTCATGGCCGACCCCTTTCGCTGGTCCGATACCACTCAGACGGGACAGCCCACCGATCCCTGACAGTCCGGGACGTGTGCTGCGTCACGCCCGCGATGAGCTGCCCGCCGCCAACCCCGCACCGAGGATGCGGGCCTCTCGGGGCCTCGGGCTCGACAGCCCGGCCGCGATTGACTCGCGTCCGAGCGCAACGAAACCGCCGGGCGCCGACGCGCTTCAGGGCTGCCGATGACCGAATGCCCGACACCGTCCGGACGACCATCGCCGATCGGGCGGCCCGCACCTCAGGCCGTGGGGTGGTCCGAACGGGAGAAGTAGGCCAGCTTGTCCGGATTCACGACCAGGCGCAGCGACCCGAACTGCTCGGCGGTGAACTCGGCGGACAGCACCAGCAGCACGACCCCGGGCGCGCGGGCGACCAGTGCCGGTGCGCCGTTGACGTTCTCGATGTCCACGCGCAGGCCCGGAACCGAGAACCGGAACAGGCCGACGAGGTAGCGCGCGACGCGATCGGGGCCGACGACCGTGCGGCGGGCGGCATTGACCTTGTCGCCGCCGTCGGCGACCGAGGTGATGTCGGCGGCGAACAGCGCGCCGAGGGCGTCGACGTCCCCGGCCTGCGCGGCGACGAGGAACTTCTCGAACAGCGCGCGGGCGTGCTCGGGCGCCGGATCGAAGCGCGGGCGATCCTGCCGGACGTGCTGGGTGGCGCGGCGGAACAGCTGCTGCGAGTTGGCCTCGGTCAGCTCGAGCATGTCGGCGATCTCGCGGTGGGCGTAGCCGAACGCCTCGCGCAGGACGAACACCGCGCGTTCGGCGGGGGTCAGGCGTTCCATCAGGGTCAGCATCGCCAGCGAGACCAGCTCCCGCTGTTCGGCCGACTCCAGCGGGCCGAGTTGGCCGTTGGGGGTCGCGACGGGTTCGGGCAGCCACGGGCCCACGTAGGTCTCGCGGCGCGCCCGGGCCGAATCCAGCCAGGTGCGGCACAGATTGACCAGGATCGTGGTCAACCACGCTTCGGCGGAACGGATATCGGCGCGCTGGCTCGCGTCCCAGCGCAGGTAGGTCTCCTGCACCGCGTCCTCGGCCTCGCTCGCCGACCCGAGCATGCGATAGCCCAGCGCGAACAGGCGCGGCCGATGTCGTTCGAACTCGGCCAGCCCCTCGGCATCCATCTGCCCGCCCCTCCTCGCGCTACGCGGTCGTTCGGGGACGATACGCCTGCGCCGGGCCCGGACCACCGTGACCATCCACACGTGCCCACGGTCGCCCGCGCCGCCAACCACGCACCAACGGGCGACCAATGACTCCGGCGGATTCGGCTGTCGCGCCGTGCCGTTGGATCGTCGCGCCGGCCGAACAGCGCACGTGCGGTGCGCTCGGCGGACACACGACGCCGGTCGGCGGGGCCGGGCATGTGCGATGTGCCGGCATCGCTTCCCGCGCCGGCACGACCGGTCCATCGCCCCTCCGGTGCCGGCTCTCCGCCGAGCAGGGGTGTCGCCGCGACGGGTTGTCCGACGCGCGACACCGGACTATCGGGTGGTCGCGCCGATCGCGTCGGCCATCACCGTGCCGGCCGAATTCGCTTCTCCGCACACGAGCTTGGCGGTGCTGAGCGCGACGTTGGGGCTGCCCTCGAACTTCGAGCCGGGATTGGCCGCCAGCACCTGGTGAATGACCTCGATCTCGGTGGCGCCGTCGAGCTGACGGAATTCGCCACAGGTTGTCTGGGCGCCGTTGGGCGCGCTGTCCTTCTTGATCACGGTGGTGACCGGGGCGGCGGCCGGCGGCTCCACCGGCGGTGCGGCCGGGGTGGTGACCGGGGTGGCCGTGACCTGGGCCGCGGCGGCGGTGACCGAGGCGCTCTCGGACGTGCTCGCCGCACCCGTGGAAGTGTCCGAACCGCAGGCCGATAGGCCCAGTACCAGCGCGCCCGCCGCGAGGGCACCCACAAAGATCCGCTTCATACCCTGCTTTCCGAACTCTCCGGGAGTGTCTGCGCGCCGGACCCGCCCGGCGCTCGCAGCAGCGTACCCGGACCCGGCGGTTTCGTGCAGTGGCAGTTCGGAGCCCGCAAATTCCCGGCGATCGCCATCGAGAGTGGCCGGAGCGCACCGGATATCGGTGCGCCCGGCCCACGGGATCAGTTCAGCTGACCCCGCCAATCCGCGGGCACGCGCTCGCGCGGACCCGGCACGCTCTGCTCCAGCGGATGGTGGTGCGGCGCGACCAGGTCCGGGCCGTTGCCGTACATGTCACCGCTGTCGTAGTTGTAGAACCAGCTCTCGCCCGGCTCGTAGCTCTGCGCGAACGGGTGGCCCGCCTCCTTGAAGTGCTTGGAGGCGTGCTGCGACGGCGAACTGTCGCAGCAGCCCACATGCCCGCACTGCGCGCAACGACGCAGATGCAGCCACCAGCCCTGCGCCGCTTCGCATTCCACACAGCCCGGCCCGCTGGGCGGAACCGTCGTGTCGATGCCCTCGATCCGTTCCGGCTGTTCCGACATCACTGACCTCCTGTTTCGGCGAGTTGCGGTGTCATGTCCTCGGCGGCGTCCAGCGGCAGTCGCACGATGAAGCGGGTGTCACCCGGCACGGACTGCACCCGGATGTCACCGTGATGCTTGTTGACCACGATCCGGAACGAGATGTCCAGGCCCAGACCCGTGCCCTCGCCGACCGGTTTGGTGGTGAAGAACGGTTCGAAGATGCGGGTCCGGATCTCCTCCGGCACACCGGGCCCGGTGTCGCCGATCTCCACCGCGACGCATTCGCCGTCGCGGTAGGTGCGCACGGTCAGCGTGCCGCGGCCCGCCATGGCCCCGATGGCGTTGTCGATCAGGTTGGTCCACACCTGATTGAGCTCGGCCGCGTAGCAGGGCACCGGCGGCAGCCCGAGGTCGTATTCCTTGACCACCTCGATGTCGTCGCCGATCTTGCGGCCCAGCATGACCAGGGTGCTGTCGAGCAGTTCGTGGATGTCGACGACCTGGAACGGCGCGCGGTCCATCTGCGAGTACTGCTTGGCCGCGTTCACCAGCGTGGAGATGCGCGTGGTGGAGTCGGCGATCTCGTTCATGAGCAGCTCGGTCTCGACGGTGTAGTTGAGCCAGCGGATCGCGCCCTCGAAAACCGGTCCCTCACAGGCGGACAGCGTGCCCTTGACCTTCTCCAGCCAGTCGACGTCGAAGCCCGCCTGCACGAAGTTGGCCGCGATGTCCCAGCCGAAGCTGATGCCGTGGTTCTCCAGCCAGTCGCCGAGTTCGTCCTCGCGGTCGGCGGCTTCCAGCGGCGTCAGGATCGGGGCCTTGGCGACCTGGGCGGCCGCCTCCTCCTGCAGCTGCACCAGGTTTTCCAGGGTGGCCGAGTCGAATTTGCCGTGCGCCATCATCTTCAGCTTGTGCCGCATCCCGGCCACGCGTTCGCGCAGCGAGGAGGTGGCGCGGACCGCGGCGGCGGCCGGGTTGTTCAGCTCGTGGGTCAGGCCCGCGGACAGCGAGCCCAGCGCGAGCAGCCGTTCCCGTTGCCCGATGCGCTCATTGGCGTTGCGGTTGCCGAAGAACACGCCTTCGAGCAGGTGCACCGCCATCGGGAACCACTCCTGCATCATGGCGGAGAAGATCCCGGCGTCGAGCACGAAGAACTTCGAGGGCCGGGTGACGTAGAACGAACCGGAGTAGTGCTGATCGACCTTGTCGCCCATGTACGCCATCCACGCGCCCGAGTAGACGCCGCGATGGTCGGTGCGGACGAGTTCGATCTCCTCACCGCCCGACATCTTGGTCAGGCGGACCTCGCCGTCCATGAGCACGTAGAAACAGGTGCCCGGATCCCCTTCGCGGAAGACCAGTCCCGGTTCGTAGCGCTCGACGCGGCCGTCCCGGCACAACCACGCCAGCTGTTCGTCGTTCAGCTTCTCGAACAGGAACAGGTCGCGTAGTTCGTTCGGATCGCAGATCAGATTCGTTCCCACGGCACTCCTACTGTTTCGCCAGGTAGCGGTGGACCAGCATGACGGCCATCGCGCCCTCGCCCACGGCCGATGCCACCCGTTTGGCCGATTCCGAGCGGACATCGCCCGCGACGAAGACGCCGGGCACGCTGGACTCCAGGTGATGCGGCGGGCGCGGCAGTTCCCAGCCCGCCGGGCGCGCGCCGTCGACCATGAGGTCCGGGCCGGCGAGCACGTAGCCCTTGTCGTCGCGGAAGACCACGCCGTCGAGCCAGTCGGTCTCGGGGGCCGCGCCGATGAACAGGAACAGCCGTTCCGCGTCCACCTTCTCCTCGGCCCCGGAGGCGTTGTCGCGCACCACCAGGTGCTCGAGGTGATCGTCGCCGTGCGCGGAGACCACCTCGGTCCGCGCGCGCAGTTTGATGTTGGGTATCTGCTCGATCTGCTGGATCAGGTAGTGCGACATCGAATCCACCAGCGACTCCGCGCGCACCAGAATGTGCACCGTGCGCGCGTGCCGCGACAGGTACACCGCAGCCTGGCCCGCCGAGTTGGCGCCGCCGACGATGTAGACGTCCTTGTCCGCGCAGTCCGAGGCCGCGGTCATGGCCGAGCCGTAATACACACCGCGACCGGTGAATTCGTCGACGCCGGGCGCCGGGTGGTGCCGGTAGTTCACGCCGGTGGCGATGAGCACGCTGTGCGCGGCGATGCTGCCGCCGTCGGCGAACTTGACCACGCGGGCGGACCCGCACGCCTCGAGGGACACCACTTCGCGCGCGGTGATGAGTTCGGCGCCGAATTTCACCGCCTGCCGCCTGGCACGGTCGGCGAGTTGTGCGCCGGAGACGCCGTCCGGGAAGCCGAGGTAGTTCTCGATGCGCGAGCTCTGCCCGGCCTGGCCGCCGGTCGCGGTGCGTTCGACCAGCACCGTGCGCAGGCCCTCGGAGGCGCCGTACAGGGCAGCGCCCAGTCCGGCCGGTCCGCCGCCGACCACGATGAGGTCGTAGAAGTCGCCCGAGGGCGCGACGTTCAGGCCGACCGCGGCGGCCAGTTCCGAATCGGTCGGCATGGCCAGGACCTTGCCGTCGGAGTTGATGATGAGCGGGCACTGGTCCTCGGTGGCGTCCGCGGCGGCCAGCAGGCGCGCGCCCTCGGGCTCGTCGACCTGGTACCAGCGGTACGGCAATTGGTTGCGGGCCAGGAACTCCCGCACCTGCGAGCAGCGGGCGGACCAGCGGTGGCCGACGACCTTGGTCTCGGTGACCGGCCGGTGTTCGTCCCCGCGCCACGCCTCGAGCAGGGCATCGATGACCGGGTAGAGCTTCTCCTCCGGCGGATCCCACGGCTTGAGCAGGTAGTGATCGAGGTCGACCACGTTGATGGCCTCGATGGCGGCGTCGGTGTCGGCGTAGGCGGTCAGCAGCACGCGCCGGGCGTAGGGGTGCAGGTCCATGGCCTGCTCGAGGAATTCGACGCCGTTCATGTTCGGCATCCGGTAGTCGGCGATCAATACCGCGACCGGCTGGCCGCGCAGTTTCAGTTCCCGCAGTACCTCGAGGGCATCGGCGCCGGATTCCGCGCGCAGGATGCGGTAGTCGGCGCCGTAGCGGCGGCGCAGATCGCGAACCACGGCCCGGGAGACGCCCGGATCGTCGTCCACGCTGAGGATGGCCGGTTTGGCGGCAGCTGGTGAGGTCACCTAACGATTATGCGGCGGGGTGGCAAATTGGCAGGTCGCGACGCCCACCGCCGGCTCAGATGCGATGGTGTTGAACAAGATCGAGCTCGCTCGGGGTGAGTAGTCGTTCGAGTCCCTCCTCCAGTTCCCCGTTGTTCTTCGAGCGGCCCGCGCGCTGCGGTGCGCCGGCGCGGGCTTCGGAGGGGAGGATCGGGACCGTCTTGGTCTTGCGATGCAGGAGCGAGCGCAGTTTCACGGCCGATCACCTCACGTTTCCATCGGAAGCAGGTGGCTGTGGTCTGTATTCAGGTCTATCCGACATTGTGCTCCGGCCATTACATTCGGCAGATCGGCGGCACCGGAATGTAATGCACTTGATCTTCAGTGTTCGGATCGCTGTTCGAATCGACGATCATGTTCGATACCGTTCGATTGCTTCGGCCCGTTGCGCCCGAACTAGGATGAGCGGTACTGATCGTCACACTCTCGGAGGCAGCGTTGCCGAACAAGTTGGAAGCCACCATCGATATCGCGGCAGCGCCCGAGCAGGTGTGGAGCGTCATCTCGGATCTCAAGCGGATGCCCGAGTTCAGCCCGCAGTGCATTCGGATGCAGCCGCTGGGCAAGGTCAAGACCGGCACCTGGACCGTCAACCTGAACAAGGACGGCGCGAAGGTGTGGCCGACCACCTCGCGCATCGTGCGTTTCGAGCCGAACCGGGCGCTCGCCTTCCGGATGAACGAGAACCGCACGGTCTGGAGCTTCACCCTCGAACCCACCGCGGAGGGCACCCGCGTGACCCAGCGCCGCGACGTGCCGAACGGCGTCACCTGGATCATCCGCAAGGTCATCGACACCTCGCTGGGCGGCGAGGCCCCGTTCGAGGCGGCACTGGTCTCGGGCATGAACGAAACCCTCGGCAAGATCAAGAAGACGGTCGAGAAGTAGTCGCCACCGCGCCCGGCCGCGTGTGTTTTCCGGTCCGGCCGGGCTCGGGTGCCCTAGGTTCGCCGGTATGCGACGACGACTTCTTGGTATCTGCGGCGCGGCCACCGGTCTCGCGCTGGTGTTGACCGGCTGCGGCAGTTCGGGTTCCGACGGTGATCGCACGGTCACCGTGGTCGGGAACGGCAAGGTGCAGGGCGTACCCGACGTGCTCAACGCCGACCTCGGGGCCGAGGTGACCGCGGCCGACGTCTCCAGCGCCGTGGACGGGGTGAACGACAAGGCCGCCGCCATGAGCGCGGCCATGGTCGCCGCCGGGGCGAAGAAAGAGGACATCCGGACCAGCGAGCTGTCGGTGCAGCCCACCTACGGCCCCGAGGGCCGGACGATCACCGGCTACAAGGCCACCAACAACGTGCACATCGCGGTGCGGGACCTGCCCAAGGCCTCGGCGATCCTGGACGCGGCGGTCAAGGCCGGTGGCAACGACACCCGCATCAGCTCGGTGGCCTTCGGCCTGGAGGACAACACCAAGCTGCTCGCGGACGCCCGGGCGCGTGCCTTCGACGACGCCAAATCGCGCGCGGAGCAGTACGCCGACCTGGCCGGGGCGAAGCTGAACGACGTCCGGACCATCAACGAGGGCAGCTCCGGCGGCGACTTCCCCGTCATGCGCGATGCCGCGCCGTCCGCTTCGGGATTCAGTCTGGAACCGGGCCAGGAGACGGTGACGTTCACCGTCACCGTCGTCTGGGACCTCGGCTGAGCCCGCGAAAAGGCAAGCGCTACTTCCAGTTCGGCATCGTCACGACCTGCGCCGCGTAGGACAGGCCCGCGCCGAAGGCGATGAGCAGGGCGGTGCCGCCGGGTTTGGCGTCGCCGTTGCGCAGCAGCGCTTCCATGGCCAGCGGGACGGAGGCGGCCGAGGTGTTGCCGGTCTCCTCGATGTCGTTGGCCAGCGCGCAGTGCTCGGGCAGTTTCAGGACCCGGGCCATGATCTCGATGATCCGGCCGTTGGCCTGGTGCGGGACCATCGCGTCGAGATCGTCGGGCGTCAGGCCCGCGCGCTCGATGGCGTCGCGGCACACCTTCTCCAAAGAGTGTGCGGCCCAGCGGAACACGGCCGTGCCCTCCATGGCGAGATACGGGCGCACGGCGCCGAGGCCCTGCTCGTCGATCTCGCGGAAGAATTCCATCCAGTCCTTGGTCTGGCGGATGGCGTGATGCTGGGTGCCGTCCGAACCCCAGACGGTCGGGCCGATGCCCGGTTCGTCGGAGGCCCCGACCACGACCGCGCCCGCGCCGTCGGCGAACAGGAACGCGGTGCTGCGATCGGCCGGGTTGACGGCGTCGGTCAGTCGTTCGACGCCGACGACCAGCACGTTGCGCGCCGTGCCGCCCTTGACCAGGTCCGAGGCCACCGCCAGCGCGTGGCAGAAGCCGGCGCAGCCCGCGGAGATGTCGAAGGCCGCGGCTGCCTCGAGTCCGAGTTCGGTGGCGATCTGCGGTGCGGCGGCCGGGGTGAGCAGCAGCCAGGTGGAGGTGGCGACGATGACGGCGTCGATCTCCCCGGGCGCTATCTCGGCGGCTTCGATGGCATCGCGGGCGGCCGCGCTGCTCATGCTGATGATCGTCTCGTCGTCGGACGCGAAGCGGCGGGTGCGGATGCCGGAGCGCGTGCGGATCCATTCGTCGCTGGAGTCGATCGGTCCGGCGACCTCGTCGTTGGTCACCACCCGAGCCGGACGGTAGACGCCGAGGCCGAGTATCGCGGTGTGCTCTACCCCGCTGATCGAGGCAATTCGAGCAGCCATGGTGCTTCTCCTATGTACTGCGGGTCGATCATGACCTTCATCGGGCCCCCACCCGTGCGGAACGCCGTACACAGCCGGCGCGTAAGTGAAACCGCAGACATGAGGCTCCCTCATATTAATCAGGAAAGCTTCTCACGCGTGTGGGTTCGATCACAATTCGGACTACTTGCTGCCCCGGTCACCCCGCTGTCTCTCACGGAGACCACGAGCGCTGGGCCAGCTTCACGTAGTGTGTGAGCGCGGTGCTTTCCGCACCTTCCCGCGCATGAAAGAGGAGCTTGTGGCCCGCCGTCCCACCCCGCCCGGCACTCCCGAAACCACCGGACTCGGCCACGTCGCCGATCTGGTACGCCATGCCATCCCGCCGCTGCACCCGGCCGGCCTGCCGTTCGTGGCGGCGCCGCTGGCGGTAGCCGTGCTGGGTTTCCGGCGTAAGTGGGTTCGCCGCACGGGTCTGTTCGCCGCCGCCGCGACCGCCACGTTCTTCCGGCATCCGCATCGCGTCCCGCCGAACCGGCCCGGTGTCGTGGTCGCGCCCGCCGACGGTGAGGTCGCGCTCGTCGACACCGCCGTTCCCCCCGCGGAATTGAACCTCGGCGATCAGCCGCTGCCCCGGGTGAGCATCTTCCTGTCCGTGCTCGACGTGCACGTGCAGCGCGCGCCGATCGCGGGCAGCGTGGAGAACATCGTCTACAAGAAGGGCCAGTTCCTCTCGGCGGACCTGCCCGAGGCGAGCGATGCCAACGAGCGCAACAGCCTGGTGCTGGTGACCGAGGGCGGTCAGCGCCTGGCCGTCATCCAGATCGCGGGCCTGCTCGCGCGGCGCATCATCTGTGAGCCGAAGATCGGCGACAAGCTCACCATCGGTGACACCTACGGTCTCATCCGGTTCGGTTCCCGCGTCGACACCTATTTCCCGGCCGGCACGAAGCTGCTGGTGGTGCCCGGTCAGCGGACCATCGGCGCGGAAACGGTGCTGGCCGAACTGGTTTCGTGATGGAACAACTCGCGCCCGCACCGCTGGAGCGCCGCCGTAATCGCACCGTGCGCCTGCTGCCGAGCATGGTCACCATCCTGGGGCTCTGCTCGGGGCTGTCCGCGGTGAAGTTCGCAATGGAGAACAACCTCGCGTTCGCGCTGGCGCTGATCGGCGCGGCCGCGATCTTCGACATGCTCGACGGCCGCATCGCCCGCATGCTCGACGCGACTACCAAGATGGGCGCGGAACTGGATTCGCTGTCCGATGCCATCGCCTTCGGCGTCGCGCCGGCGCTGGTGCTGTACGTGGCGTTCCTCGAGGCCGACAGTGTCGGCTGGATCGTGGCGCTGATGTTCGCGGTCTGCATGGTGCTGCGCCTGGCCCGGTTCAACACCCTCATGGACGACGACTCCCGGCCCGATTGGCAGCGTGAGTATTTCGTCGGTGTGCCCGCCCCCGCGGGCGCGCTCATCGCGCTGCTGCCGATCGCGCTGTCGGTGCAGTTCGGCGACGGCTGGTGGGACAGCTTCCCGGTGGTCGCGATCTGGGTCATCCTGACCGGTCTGCTGTGCGTGAGCACGCTGCCGACGCTGGCCATCAAGTCGGTGTCGGTCGCGCCGCGCACCGCGCCGCTGCTGCTGGTGCTGGTGGCCGTGGCCGCCGCGCTGCTGGTGACCTACCCGCTGATCCTGATGATGGCGCTGGTCGTGCTGTACCTCGGGCACATTCCGTTCGCCATCCGTTCGGCCCGCTGGGTGGCCGCGCGTCCGGAGACCTGGGATCACAAGCCGGCCGAGCGCCGGGCCCAGCGCCGCGCGCAGCGCCGCCGCCCGATCGCGAGCATGTCCTCGGCACGTCTGCGCCTGCGCCGCCCGAGCGCGCGGCTCTGACCCGAAAACCGGCTCGACCGCCCACGGTTTCCGGCCCGCGAGGGTCGCGGACCGTGGGCGTTCGGCTTTCCCGGCCCGACCCCCGGCGGTGGCGCGCACATTTCCAGCACAATGGGTGCCGTGCCCGAACTCGCGTTGACCGCCCGGCTCAATTCCGCCCCCACCGATTCCCGGCGGGGTCTGGTCCGACTGCATCCGGAGGCACTGGCCGCGCTGGGCCTGCGGGAGTGGGACGGCATCTCGCTGGTGGGGGCGCGGCGCACGGCCGCGGTGGTGGCCCTCGCCCCGGCCGGGACCGCGCCGGGCACCGCGCTGCTCGATGACGTGACGCTGTCCAATGCCGGGGTGCGCGAGGACGCCACGGTGGTGGTCGCGCCGGTCACGGTGTACGGCGCGCGGCAGATCTCGGTGACGGGTTCGACGCTGGCGACCGCGAGCATTCCGGAGACGACGTTGCGCCAGGCCCTGCTCGGCAAGGTGGTCACGGTCGGGGACACGGTCTCGCTGGCCCCGCGCGACCTCGGTCCGGGTACGAGCAATTCCGCTGCCACCCAAGCGCTTTCCAAGCTGTTCGGCTACGCATGGACGTCGGAGCTGCTCACCGTGACGGCCACCGATCCCGCGCCGGGCCCGGTCAGCGTGCAGCCCAACAGCGCGGTGGTGTGGGGGCCGGGGGTGGCCGCCACCGATTCCCCGCGCGCGCTCATGGGCGACGACCAGTCCCAGGCCCCCGATCGACTGGACCGGCCCGCCGCGGCTCCGCGCCCCGCCTCGGCCGCGCCGGTGTCGGCGGTCGCGGTGGCGGATCTGGCGGGGGTGCAGGCCCAGGCGGCCAAGCTGACCGAATGGCTGAATCTGGCGCTGGACGAGCCGGAACTGCTCAGGACACTGGGCGCATCCTCGCAATTGGGCGTGCTGGTGACCGGCCCGGCCGGGGTCGGCAAGACCACGCTCGCGCGCGCGGTGACCGGCGCGCGGCGGCTGGTGGAGCTGGACGGCCCGTCGGTCGGGGCGACCGAGAGCGGCACCCGGCTGCGCGAGGTCGGCATGGCGGTGAGCGAGATCTGTTCGGGCGCGGGCGGAGTGCTGCTCATCACCGACATCGACGCGCTGCTGCCCGCCGAGCCGGAACCGGTGGCCACCCTGATTCTCGATCAGTTGCGGGCCGCGGTGGCCGCGCCCGCGGTGGCGCTGCTGGCCACCACGGCGCATCCGGCCCGGGTCGATGCCCGGTTGCGGGCGCCGGATCTGTGCGACCGCGAGGTGTCGCTGCCGCTGCCGAACGCGGCGGTGCGCGCGGCGCTGCTGGAGCAGCTGTTGCGCCCGGTCCCGGCCGAGGGTCTGGTTCCGGCCGAGATCGCGGCGCGCACACCGGGTTTCGTGGCCTCGGATCTGGCCGCGCTGGTGCGCGAGGCGGCGCTGCGGGCGGCCTCGCGGGCCAGCCGGGAGCAGTCCGAGCCGAAACTGCGGCAGGAGGATCTGCTCGGCGCGCTGGAGGTGATCCGTCCGCTGTCGCGGTCCGGGACCGAGGAATTGGCCATCGGCAGTCTGGGTTTGGACGATGTCGGGGACATGGTCGAGACCAAGCAGGCGCTCACCGAGGCGGTGCTGTGGCCGCTGCGCCACCCCGATTCCTTCGCCAGGCTCGGTATCGAACCGCCGCGCGGTGTCCTGCTGTACGGCCCGCCCGGCTGCGGTAAGACCTTCCTGGTGCGGGCGCTGGCCAGTACCGGGCAGTTGAGCGTGCACGTGGTCAAGGGCGCCGAGCTGATGGACAAGTGGGTCGGCTCCTCCGAGCGCGCGGTGCGGGAATTGTTCCAGCGCGCACGCGATTCCGCGCCGTCGCTGGTGTTCCTGGACGAGGTGGACGCGCTCGCGCCGCGGCGCGGGCAGAGCAGTGATTCGGGGGTCACCGATCGGGTGGTGGCGGCGCTGCTGACCGAACTCGACGGGGTGGAGCCGCTGCGCGATGTCGTGGTGGTCGGCGCGACGAACCGCCCGGATCTCATCGATCCCGCGCTGACCCGCCCGGGCCGGCTGGAACGCCTGGTGTTCGTGCCGCCGCCGGACGCCGCGGCGCGGGCCGAGATCCTGCGCACGGCGGCCAAATCCGTGCCGCTGGCCGCGGGGGTCGATCTCAAGAAGCTGGCGGTGGAACTGGAGGGCTACTCGGCGGCCGATTGCGCGGCGCTGTTGCGCGAGGCGGCGCTGTCGGCGATGCGCCGCGATGTGGACGCCTGCGACGTGACGGCCGCGGACATGGCCGCGGCGCGCGCGGCGGTGCGGCCGTCGCTGGACCCGGATCAGGTGGAATCGCTGCGCCGATTCGCGGCGCAGCGCGCGGCGTCGGGGTAGTTCGCGCGCCCGGAGAATCCGGTTGGCAAACTAAATAGTTGGGGCGAGTCGGACCGATCGGTACGCCGTGTCACGGTATTTTCTCCCAGGTGAGACCGTATCAGGTAGCCACCGAGACGATCACCGTACTGGTCGCCACCACGGTCGCCGGCCTTTCGCTGGCCCTGCCGATCGACTTCGGCTGGACGTCGGAGTCCTCGGCGCTGCAACTGGATCTGATGGCCTACAGCCTGCCGCGGGCGGTCGGCGCGGGCGTCCTGGTCGGCATGATCGCCGCGGTGCTGATCACCACGCTCGGCAGCATCGTCACCGCGTGGGGTACCGCCCTCGCGGGGCTGGTGGTGCTGACCGCGAATCATCTCTACGGGGAGTCCGGGGACGTCTCCGCCTCCCTGTCCACGATGAACTTCATCGATTCGCTAGCGGGTGGTCTGGTCCTGGGCGCGCTCGGCGCGGCGGTGCTGCATCATCGGCTGCCCTCCTACGGCTGGACCCTGGGCGTCCTGATCAGCGTGCTGCTCGGTTCGGTGAATCCGATGCCGTTCGCGGGCGAGGTGCTGGGCCGGAATTTCCCCAGCGCCTGGGAATCATTGGACATGCCGCCGCTGTGGATGATCGAGGTGGCGCTGGTACTGGTGGTGATCGGCACGCTGGTCAATCGCCATCGCGAACCCGCGGAGCGGCCGTCGATCGAGCTGCCGCTGGCGCCGGTGCTGGCGGCGGTGGTGCTGGTGCTGGTCACCGTGGCGAGCGCGGAATGGCTGTCGCGCCACGGTGACTCCCTCGCGGCGGTCGGGCTCGCGGTGGTCACCACCCTGACGACGGCGATCATCGCGGCGATGCTGCTGCCCGGCCGGGACGGCGAAATCGTGCTGGCGGCGGTGGCATTGAGCGCGGTGGGCTCGGCGTCGCTGGCCGCGGAGCTGCCGGGCTGGTCCATCCCGACCGCGGTGGCCGCCGCGGTGTTCGGGATGTGGTACGGCAGCCGGCGGGGTTCGCTCACGCTGCTGCTGCTGATCCTCGTGGTGCTGGGCATGTTCACCGCGATCACCGCCGAGAGCGATCGCGCGTTCTTCACCATCGGCGGCACCCTGGTGCTGGCGTGGCTGGTCGGCTACGGCTTGACCGCCGCGACACCGCGTTTCGTGCCGAGCCGGGTGCTGGGCACGCTGGTGCTGTTCATTCCCTCGGCGGTGCTGGGCCTGCGCGACTACTCCGCGCGCGGTCACTACGCGATGCAGGATTCGAGTCAGGCCGTGGTGTGCACGGTGACCCCGCAGGATGCCTCGGTGCCGGCGTGGACCGGTGTGCTGATCGCCCTCGGCTGCATGGTCGGGTTGCAGGTGCTGCGCCGCGGCCGCCCGCTCACCGAGAAGCCCGGTGCGGCCGGCGCTCCCGAGGTTCCGGCCGAGGACTGATCCCGGCCCGGGTCAGGCGCGCACGACCGCCTGCGCGGGTGCGGGGGCGGGGGTTTCGGCGAACCAGGCGCGGTGGAACGCCCAGATGTAGGCCGCGAACACCCCGAGGATGACGATGCCGGCCGGTATCGGATTCTCGGCGATCGGCACGGACAGGTAGCGGTAGGCGATCAGCAGTGCGGCGAACAGCGCCGCGCCGCCGCCGACGAGCTGGATCCGGGTCCGGTCCCAGCCGCGTTCGGGTTCGCGCAGCGCCGATTCCACCGCCATCAGCAGTACCGCGCCCGCGACCAGGTCGGCGCCGTAGTGGTAGCCGAAGCCGAGGGTCGCGCCGAGGGTCGCCAGCAGCCAGAAGGTGCCGCCCCAGCGCAGCCAGGTGGGCGCGCGCGAACCGTCGGCGTCGCGGCGCGAGTGGATGAAGATCGACAGCGCCCAGGCGGTGTGCAGCGAGGGCATGCAGTTGCGCGGGGTGATGGAGTCGAAGGGCAGCGCGCCGGGCGTGAAGTCGATGGGCGGCACCACATTCGGCCAGTAGTCGCCGAGCGAGAAGGCCTTGCCGTCGACGCCGTACACGAACATCGGGCCGACCACCGGGAAGATGACGTACACGATCGGCCCGACGAGTCCGATGACGAGGAAGGTGCGCACCAGGTAGTGCGAGGGCCACACGCCGGTCTTCTGCACTCGGCGCAGCTGCCAGATGGTGACGATCATCGCGGCGACCGGCAGTTCGATGTAGACCCAGTGCAGCACCGCGTAGAGCACCGGCCCGGCCCAGTCCACGAATTGCCCGACCACCCAGGACGGGTCGCCGAGCGCGCGGTCGACGAGGACGACGTGCTCGTCCAGCACGGCGGGTCCGGCGATCATGGTGAAGTACAGCCAGACCTCGGCGACCTTGCTCGAGAGGGTGAGCAGGATGCCCAGTGCCGCGGCGTGCAGCGCGTTGGTGCGTTCGGTTCCCCGCCAGCGCCACAGCGCCAGCGCCACGATGGCGGTGAGCACGATCACGGGGCCGTTGCCCAGGGCCAGCGGACCGCCGGTGAGGGTGCGCACGGCCTGATAGGCCAGATCTATGCCCAGGGCCGCGCCGAGCGCGATGCCGCGCCGCCGCCACGACAGTCCGATCATGGCCAGGCCGAGTCCGGCCCAGGGCACGGTCACCGATCGGGGTGTACCCACGTAGTCGTAGAGCAGGCTCTGCAGTGGCCCGACGAAATCGTTGCGGCTCGCGACGACCTGAAGTGCGATGAGCAGCAACAGGATCGCGGCCAGGCCGACGACGATCCGGACACGCCTCGACGGCACCCACATCCGGCCCCCGCCCGCCCCACCGCCCGATTCGGGACGCGGATCGTCGAGCAACACCCAGCCATAGTAAACGTGTCGTGAACGGAGCCGGCGTGGACGGTGGCTATCAGGTATTCAGTTCCTTGACGAGCGAGTCGACGACGGCGACCAGGTCACCCTGGGCCGCGGCGGCCACCCGGCGCTGACGCTGGTAGGAGGCGCCGCGCTTGGGAATGTCCGCGACCATGGCGAGTTCATTCTCACAGCCGAGGCTCTTGGCGGTCGGCTCGAGACGGTTGAGCAGTTCCATCAGGTCGTCGGTGACCAGGCGCTCGTTGCTGGCGGCGTCGGTGATGATGATGGCGTCGAGCCCGTAGCGCGCGGCCCGCCACTTGTTCTCCTGCACGTGCCACGGCGGGATGGTCGGCATGGTCTCGCCCGCTTCGACGCGGCGGTCCAGATCGACGACCAGGCAGTGGATCAGCGCGACCAGCGCCGAGAGTTCGGTGCGGCTGGGGGTGCCGTCACAGACCCGGACCTCGATGGTGCCCCATTTGGGCGCGGGGCGGATGTCCCAGTGCATGCCGCCGATCTGTTCGAACACACCGGTTTTCATCTGGTCGTGCGCGAAAGACTCGAACTGGGTCCAGTTTTCGAACTGGAAGGGCAGTCCGGCGGTGGGCAGCTGCTGGAACATGAGCGCGCGGTTGCTCGCGTAGCCGGTGTCCACCCCCGCCCACATGGGCGAGGAGGCCGAGAGCGCGAGCAGGTGCGGGTAGGACAGCAGCAGGCTGTTGAGAATCGGGAAGACCTTCTCCGGGTGCGAGATCCCGACGTGCACGTGCACGCCCCAGATCAGCATCTGCCTGCCCCACCACTGGGTGCGCTCGATGAGTTCGTCGTAATGCGCACTGCGCGTGAGCTGTTGGGTGGACCACTGCGCGAAGGGGTGGGTGCCCGCGCAGAACAGGTCGACGCCGAGCTCGTCGGCGGCCCGGCGCACCACGTCCATGGTGCCGGACAGCTCGTCGACGATCTCGCCGACGGTGTCGTGCTTGCCGGTGACGAGTTCGACGGTGTTCTTCAGCAGCTCCTTGGTGATCTGCGGATGGCCGTCCCAGGCCCGCAGGTCACCGCAGGCCTCGAAAACCGCTGCGGCGGTGTTGGACAGGTCGCGCGTCTGCTTGTCGACGAGCGCGACTTCCCACTCCACGCCGAGCGTGGGCCGGGGCGAACTATTGAAGTGGACCTTCGAACTGCCTGCCCCGGCCATATCTCACCTTGCGTTATGCGATGACGCCGCAGGCGGCCCGCGCACCAGCGTCACCGGTCGCCTGCGTTTCGGCGTCGGGTCCGTTGGCACCGCCGGGCTGCGTGTAGCGGCTCGGAATATTGCCGAAGTTGTCCGCGCTCGCGTGGATGATCAGGGCCTTGCCCTTGAGCTCGTCCAGCGTGACGGAGTCGGTGGTGGTGGTCAGCTTCGCCGTGCCGTCCGAACGCACCGAGAGAGAGGTGAGATCGCCGCTGGCGGGCTTGGCGTTCTGGTCACCGACCTGCAGGTGACCGCCGGCGGAGAGGAAGTCGCCCGCGGGACCGCCGGTGGGCGCGACCGAGTTCGGCTCACACTTGCCGAACTGGTGGAAGTGCACGCCGTGGAAGCCGGGCTTGAGGCCCTGGGCTTCGATGGTGATCTCCAGGTGGCCGGCGACCTTGCCGATGGTGACGGTGCCGACCGACTGGCCGTTCGAGTCCTTCAGCGTGGAGCTGACCGATTCGGTGGCCGGCGCGCCCTGCTCGCCACCGCCGCCGCTGCCGTGCCCGCCGTGTCCGCCCGCGGGCGCGGGGGAACTGGTGAAGACCGGCGGGGTCGTCCCTTTGACGTCACTCGATTCCTGGTTGGCGGTGCAACCTGTGAGAGCGAACGCCGCGACCGCGAGCACGGGGGTCACAGTCCGCCAGGACGGGCGACGAGTTGTGGACGAGGCCATCGGGGGAACTCCTTTACGAGTCCGAGTTTACGGAAAGCTGGGTGAACATGATTGCCACTCGGTCAAGATGATGCCAGAGGCGTGACCTCTGCCCGCGCAGGGGCTGGCCGGGTGTTCACTCCGTCGCCGTGCGTGTGGGCCCGCTCCCGCGAGACCTGCTCAATTACCCGTGACGATGACGATGATTCCGGTCGGGGAGCCCGACAGACCCGGAATGCGTGGCTCGGCGGTGGCGCCGATCTCACCGGCGATGGCCATCGCGGCGGCCTTCTCGGCGGGCGAAGTCCCGTAGTACACCGTGGTATTGGGGATCGTCCCGGCGCCGTAGTTGCCGGTCTCGGCGACGTTCCAGCCGCCCGCGGTGAGCTGGTTCGCGGTCTTGGCGGCCAGCCCGGCGACCATGCTGTTGTTGTAAACCCGTACGGGGATGGACTTGTCGACCGCGCCGCCCGCGGGCGGGGTCGTCGTCACCGGCGGCGTGGTGACCGGCGCGGTGGGCTCCGTGGTGGCCGGCGGGGTCGTCGCCGACACCGGCGGCGTGATGGTGACCGGCGGCACGGCGGACGAAAGATTAGGCGCCACAGTGGCACTCGGCACGACCGTGGTGGTCTCGGGTGCGGCGTCGGTGGTCTCGGAGTCCGAACTCGACAACGACATCGCACCCAGTCCGGCGAACACGATGGCCAGCGCGATCAGCACCATGGCCAGAGCCCGCAGCGGCGGACCGCCGGCCGGCGTATTCGGATTGCTCACGATGTCGAGCCTAATCGTTGGGGGCGCTCATCGCCGGTATCGGGCAAGCCTGCATCGGGAGTGACCGTAGCGGTACGGCCGGCGCCGGCGCCGGTGAAATCCGAATCCCGGTTCACACCTGGAATCCGAGACGGCGTGCTGCCCTGGTCTTCTGGCGACTCGCGCGCAACCGCCGCAGCCGCTTCACCAGCATGGGGTCCGCGGCGATGGCCTCGGGCTTGTCGACGACCGCGTTCAGGACCTGGTAGTAGCGGGTGGGCGAGAGGTCGAAGAGTTCGCGGATCGCTTCCTCTTTGGCCCCCGCGTACTTCCACCATTTGCGCTCGAAGTCCAGGATGTCGAGTTCGCGTCGTGAGAGGCCGTGCGCGCCATCCGCTTCGGGGGCGATACCGCTGGCCGCGATGTCCGCGCTGACGGAAGGGTCTTCCCCGCTAGCGGAAATGTCCCGTGCCGCTGCGCTGTCCATAGTGCTCCCTCGCCGAGTGGTCACCAGACGAATATGGTGCTTGTACGTCGCCGCCCATTCAACCACGCGGCCGGAGGTTCCCAGCGCGTACCGTTCGGCGTGTTTCTGTGATTCAACCCCGGCGTGTCGCTCCCGGAATCGATCCGTCTGCTTTGCCGGAAAGCATGCCTCGAGCCACCGACAACAGGTCCCGGACGCGGCGCGGCAACCACCCAGTAGTGTGTGTGACATGGCTATTCTCCCGATCGTCATCGTCGGCGACCCGGTTCTGCACAACCCGACCGAGAAGGTCACGCAGACCCCCGAGGAACTGGCCGAGCTGATCGCGGACATGTTCGACACCCTCGATGCCGCGCACGGTGTCGGCCTGGCCGCGAATCAGGTCGGCGTGCCGCTGCGACTGTTCGTCTACGACTGCCCCGACGCGGGCCCGGACGGCGCCATGGTGCGCCGCCGCGGCGTCGTGGTGAATCCGGTGCTCGAGACCTCCGAGATCCCCGAGACCATGCCGGATCCGGACGACGACGAGGAGGGCTGTCTCTCGGTCCCGGGCAAGCAGTTCCCCACCGGCCGGGCCACCTGGGCCAAGGTGACCGGCACCGACGAGCGCGGCGAGCCGGTCGAGATCGAGGGCACGGACTTCTTCGCCCGCATGCTGCAGCACGAGGTCGGCCACCTGGACGGGTTCCTCTACATCGACGTGCTCATCGGCCGTCATGCCCGCGCCGCCAAGAAAGTGATCAAGCGCGCGGGCTGGGGCAAGCCGGGTGAGAGCTGGGTGCCCGGCACGGTGCCGGATCCCTTCGGGCATGACGACTGATTCCCCTCCGCCCGCCGGGGACGACCCCGCGGACGCGACGCTGCCACCACTCGGACGCCGGGTGGTGGTGCGCTATCGGCTGCCCGAGGGCTATCCCCAGCCGCTCACCGATGTGATCGGCGAGCTGACCGCGACCGATCCGCTGACCGTGCGCACCGCCGACGGGCAGGTGGTCTCGGTCGCCCGCGATCGGGTCGTGGCCTGGAAAGAGCTGGGCCCCAGGCCCATTCGCACCGGTGAGATCCGGGCGCTGGAGGCCGCGGCGGCCGACGGCTGGCCCGGGTCGCAGCGCGCCTGGATCGACGGCTGGCTACTGCGCGGCGGCCAGGGCTACACCGCTCGCGCCAATTCCGCTGTGCCGCTGGGTAGTTCCGGCAATCCGGCGCTGGCTTCGGCGGAGACGCTGCACCGCATCGGCGAGTGGTACACCGCGCACGGCCTGCCGTTGCAGCTGGTGCTGCCGGATCGGCTGGCCCCGGTGCCGCTGGACTGGCGCAGCTGGGGCGAGACCGTGGTGCTGGCTCTGGACATCGAGACCTTCGTGCTGCCGCCGGGCGTGCCCATGGTGCGTATCGCGGCCGAACCCGACGGCGGCTGGCTCTCGGTGCACCGGCACCGGGGCGGGGACGCCGGCATCGGCAGGCCGCCGGTGGTGGAGGTGCTGACCGCGGTGCGGGACGGCGAATTGGGTTTCGCCACCCTGGGTCTGCCGACGCCGCTGGCCATCGGCCGGGCCGCTGTCACCACCGCCCCGGACGGGCGGCGCTGGGTGGGGCTGAGCTGCGTGGCGGTCGCGGACGGGCATCGCAGGCACGGGCTCGGCTCGCTGGTGTGCGCCGAGCTGATCCGCTGGGGTCATGCGCGCGGGGCGACCCACGCCTATGTTCAGGTGGCGGCGGAGAACACGGCCGGGCTGGCGCTGTATCGCGAGATGGGGTTCCTGGATCACCATCGCTACCGGTACGCCGCGCCCTGATCCGCGCTCTCCCGCCGGGGTACTCCCCCGGTACGACCCGGCGTCCCGTTGAAAGACCCACGTATCGAAAGGCTTTGCTGTGCGGCTCGCGACCTGGAACGTGAATTCGATTCGCTCCCGGCAGGATCGGGTGCTGTCCTGGCTCGATCGCAACGACATCGACGTGCTCGCCATGCAGGAGACCAAGTGCAAGGACGAGCAGTTCCCGTTCGAGGCGTTCGAGGCCGCCGGGTACGAGGTCGCGCACGTGGGGCACAGCCAGTGGAACGGGGTGGCGATCGCCTCGCGGATCGGGCTCTCCGACGTGGAGATCAATTTCCCGGATCAGCCCGGATTCGACAAGGACGCGGGTGAATCGCTGCTGAGCACCCCGGTCGTGGAGGCCCGCGCGCTCGGCGCGACCTGCGGCGGGGTGCGGGTGTGGAGCCTGTACGTCCCCAACGGGCGCGCGCTGGCGGATCCGCACTACGAGTACAAGCTGGAATGGCTTGCCGCGCTGCGTGCCTCGGGCGCGCGCTGGCTGGCCGAGGATCCGGACGCGCGGATCGCGCTGGTGGGTGACTGGAACATCGCGCCGACCGACGACGACGTGTGGTCGCCGGAGTTCTTCGAGGGCAAGACCCACACCTCGGCCCCCGAGCGGGCGGCGTTCGCGGCGATGGTCGAGACCGGCTACAGCGATGTGATGCGCCCGCTGCACCCGGGCCCCGGGATCTATACCTACTGGGATTACACCCAGCTGCGCTTCCCCCGTAAAGAAGGTATGCGCATCGACTTCATCCTCGGCTCCCCCGCCTTCGCGGCCGCGGTCACCGACGCGAACGTGGACCGCGAGGAGCGAAAGGGCAAGGGCGCCAGCGATCACGCCCCGGTGATCGCCGAACTCGCCGACTGAAACCCGCCGCGCACCCACTCTCCCCCACAACTGACACCGCCCCCGCACCATCGGTGCGGGGGCGGTGGTTCTTTCACCGGATTCAGGCCGGACGCGCCTTGATCGCGTCCCGGGATATGAACACGTCGTAGGTGCCGTGGACCGCGATCACCGCATTGCCGTTGGCGGACTTGACGAACGGCTTGGTGTACCAGGTCTCGTCCTTCATGTCCTCGAAGAAGTCGCGGTCGCCGCCGTTGAGGAAGATGTGGTTCTGCTTGGTGGCCACGCCGTCCAGGCGCTGCCCGTAGAGCCGGGTGACCTTGTAGCCGGCGTTGAAGCCCAGCGCGTTCACCCACGGCTCGAGTTCGACGATGTTGGCCTGCAGCACCCACATGTCGCCCTCGACTTGGTATTTCAGGCGCTGCTCGTCGTGTTCCTTGTCGCCGAACAGGGTCAGGTCGACGTCGAGCAGGTGTTCCTGCCCGGCGACCGGGGTCACCACGATGCGTGCGGCCTTCACCTCCCCCGTGAGTCCGAGGAACATCTGCAGCAGGGTGGTGATCCAAAGGATCACCGCGGCAACGAGAAGCAGCGAGACCGCGCCCATGCCACGCCCGAGCAGAACCCGGAAGCCGACCTGGCGAGCCTTGACGAGCGCGGTACCGATGAGGGCGATCGCCGCGACGACGAGCACCAGCAGCAGGATCTGAATCCAGCCGAATGTCACGGGAAAGACCATGCGGTAGTTGTACCCCCTCGACGGGGCCCAACACACCAGGTCATGAACAGATTCTGCGTGTCATTCCGGCGAGCCCCCGGACACGCCGCCGAGACACGCTGCCGGTGATGAGAAACCCGGATGATTCACCCCCGAATCCCGCTTCCCCCTGCACAATCCGGCCCCGCAGGCCACGACGCATCGGCGAGCCCCTACCCCTTACGCAATCCGGCCCCGCACCGGTTGGTGCGGGGCCGGGAGACGCACAGAGAGATCAGAAAGCGCTTTCGTCGAGCTTCATGATGTCGTTGTCGACGTTCTCGATGATCGTGCGGACGCTGGTGAGCAGCGGCAGCTTGTTCTTCGCGAACCAGGACGCCGCCGCGACCTTGCCGGTGTAGAAGTTCTGATCCTTGGCCGCGGCGCCCGCCTCGAGCGCGGCCGCGGCGATCGCGGCCTGCTCCAGCAGCCGCCAGCCGATGACGAGATCGCCCACGGCGTACAGGAACCGGACCGAACCCAGGCCGACCTTGTACAGCTCCTCCGGGTTCTGCTGCGCGGCCATGAGGAAGCCGGTCAGGGTTGCCGCCATGGCCTGCACGTCGGCCAGGGCGGTGGCCAGCAGCGCCCGCTCGACCTTGAAGCCGTCGGGGCCGTTCTCGGCGAAGGTGTTGATCAGACCCGAGACGTGCCCGAGCGCGACACCCTTATCGCGAATGATCTTGCGGAAGAAGAAGTCCTGCGCCTGGATGGCGGTGGTGCCCTCGTACAGCGAGTCGATCTTGCAGTCGCGGATGTACTGCTCGATCGGGTAATCCTGCAGGTAGCCCGAGCCGCCCAGGGTCTGCAGCGATTCGGTCAGCATCTCGTAGGCGCGGTCGGAGCCGCAGCCCTTGACCAGCGGCAGCAGCAGATCGTTGACCCGCTCGGCGGTTTCGGCGTCGACGCCGTAATTCGCCTGTGCCACATCGGCGTTCTGGTAGGAGGCGCAGTACATGTAGAGCGCGCGCAGACCCTCGGCGTACGCCTTCTGGGTGGCCAGGGAGCGGCGCACGTCCGGGTGGTGGGTGATGGTCACGCGCGGCGCGGCCTTGTCGGTCATCTGCGTCAGGTCCGCGCCCTGCACGCGCTGCTTGGCGTACTCCAGCGCGTTCAGGTAGCCGGTGGACAGCGCACCGGTGGCCTTGGTGCCCACCATCATCCGCGCGTTCTCGATGACCTTGAACATCTGGGCGATGCCGTTGTGGATGTCGCCGACCAGGTAGCCGACGGCGGGTAGGTCCTTGCTGCCGCCGAAGGTGATCTCACAGGTGGGCGAGGACTTGATGCCCATCTTGTGCTCGACGCCGGTGACGAGCGCGCCGTTGCGGGCGCCCAGGGCCATGGTCTCGGTGTCGAACAGGAACTTGGGCACGATGAACAGCGACAGGCCCTTGGTGCCGGGGCCGGCGCCCTCGGGTCGGGCCAGCACCAGATGCAGGATGTTCTCGGCGGTCTCGCCGACGTCGCCGCCGGAGATGAAGCGCTTGACGCCCTCGATGTGCCAGGTGCCGTCGGGCTGCTGGACGGCCTTGGTGCGGCCCATGCCGACGTCGGAGCCGGCGTCGGGCTCGGTGAGCACCATGGTGCCGCCCCAGCGGTTCTCCCACGCGTACGCGCCCCAGCGCTGCTGCTCCTCGGTGCCCTCCTCGAAGATCACCTTGTGCATGAGCGGGCCCATGTTGAAGAAGGAGGCCGAGTTGTTGGCGGCCACGATCATTTCCTGGATGCCCCAGATGAGAGCGTTGGGCGCGGGCACGCCGCCCATGGCCTCGGACATGCCGAGTCCGGAGTAGCCGGCCTCGTTGACCGCGGCGACGGTCTTGCGCAGCGGTTCGGGCACGCTGATCTCGTAGGTGGCCGGATCGAAGACGACGGGGTTGCGGTCACCGTCGACGAAGGATTCGGCGACCGGTCCCTCGGCGAGGCGCAGCGCCTCGGTGAGCATGTCGCGGGCGGTCTCGCTGTCGAGATCGCCGTAGGCGCCCTGATCCAGCAGCGCACCGATTCCCAGTACCTCGAACAGATTGAACTCAATGTCTCTCAAGTTCGCCTTGTAGTGGGACACGGACTGGCCTCCTAGCCGAAGTTCGAGTTGTCGAAAAGAAGGCTGCCGTACGTTCGTTCTGCTACGCAACCGTAGGTAGACGTACCCCAGGTCAGACCGGGTGGCAATCTCCTGGCGAACGAACGGCGGTTAACCGGGAGCCGACCCGATCAGCCTCGATAGCCGATCGGCCCGACGATTCCCGGTTACCCGCCACGGTGGTTCAGGCGGTCGGCCGCGCGGCCCGCCCGTAGCGCCGTTTGGCCTCGGCGGGGGTGATGGTCACCGGATCCACGGGCACCCCGGCGGTCAGATGCTGGCCGAGCAACCTGCCGGTCATCGGCCCGATGAAATTCTTGGCGACCTTGAGTTCGAGTTTGTCGTTCGCCAGCGCCCGCATTGCCGTGCGCACCGCGGGCGGATAGGCCTTGTCGACCACGCCGGGCTGATCGAAGCCGCCGGTCCGGCGCATCCACTCGGGCAGCGTGGCGATGGCCGCGGGCGCGACCAGCCGGCTGCCCGACCACAGCTTGAAGCCCTTGTCGCGCGGGGTGAACAGCAGGTAGTGCATGCCCTCCCAGGCCCGCTCGGAGCAGGACAGCCGGGGCCGCACGCGGGCGAAGTACTCCCGCACCTCGGCGCGCGAGGTCGGCACGTCGGCCGGTTTGCAGGTCTGCAGCTCGGCCGCGACGACGCATTCGGCCCAGTACCGCCGCTCCTCGTCCTCGCTGAGCGGGCCCGGGCCGTACATCTCGTAGCACTTGAGCACCGAGTGCCAGCCGGTGACGTGGATCCACAGCTGCGACTCGGGATCGTTCGCGCTGTAGCGCTTTCCGCTGATCGGCTCGATGCCGGTGGCCTTGGCGTGCACCCGCATGAGGTGATCGGACGCCTCCACCGCCATGCGGCTGTCGCCGACGGCCGCGATGAGGAAGTAGGCGAAGGTGTGGTCCAGCCGTCCGCGCGGATCGCTGTAGATGCCGCCCACGTCGGCCACCGCGGCGGTCAGGTCCGGGTCGAAGTGCTCGAGGACCACCGAGCGCTGGAAGCCGATCAGCGCGGTGGGCGCGGTCCAGACCTTCCAGGTCGGTGAATCCGGGCCGAAGAACCCGTAGTCCACCTCGCGGATGCTCCGGGCGGGCGCGTCGAATTGCGGACGGGAGATCGCTGCCTTCATGGTCGGCCTGCTCCTTTGCAGTATTCCCCGGCGCGCTGTGCGAACAGCGCACCGAGAAGCCGTGTTTCATACATCGACGTAGAATTTGCTGTGTCTGTTTTGTCGGGTTAGCGAGTCCGCTTCGGAGTCTCGCAGGGCCGATCAGGGATTCATGGCGTACACGCCCGAAAGACCCCGGACCAGCTTCACCACCGCGTCGAAACGGGCCTGTGACGGCGCCGGGCGCCGCACCAGATCCAGGGCGCGGGTCTGCTGCGCCCTGGTCGCGGAGGGTTTGCCGTGCAGGGTCACCGCGTGGCCCGACACGTCACGCACGAACAGGTCGAAGAGTTGATCCAGCACGGCCGGGTCGGTGCCCTCGATCTCGGCCTGTTCCAGGATCAGCTGGGCGTACGGGATCACCGTGAAGAGCTCGCCGAGTCCGAACAGGAAGTCCACGTCGGCCTGCTGCGCGGCGGTCGGGGTGGCCACCGCGAGCAGGGTCTGCAGCGCCTGCGCCTGCTCCAGGAACACCGCGACGTTGGGGATGTGGGCGAAGCGGCGGAAGATCGGCCGCCAGTCCGCGAAGCGGATCCGGCCCAGCCCGCTGCTCGGGCCCTGCCGGAACAGGAACTCGTCGTCCGCGGCGTCGCGGCGGGTCGGCACGGGAGCGTATGCGGCGCTGTCGAATTCGGACTTCAGCTTCGGAACGGCCTTGCTCGCGGGCCCGGTCGCGCGGCGGCTGGTCCAGCTCAGCGCGTCGGATACGCCGCGCACCAGTCCCTTCGGCGCGGCGCCGGCGCCGGGCAGGTAGCGCAGCGCCGCCAGCCCGGCATCGGCGGGGTGGAACATGTAGTTGGGCATGAACTTCAGCGACAGCGCCATGTTCACGTGCACCGTGCCCTCGAGGCGGGGCAGCCCGAACATGGGCGGCAGGGCCATGGAGAAGTAGGTGTCGTTCTCGAACCCGCGCGCGGCGATGACGTCGGCCAGGTCCTCGAAGAGCTGCTGCCCGTTGCGGGTGACCGACATCTTCTCGATGGCGTTGAACAGCAGGTAGCGGCGGTCGCCGGGCCCGGCCGAGCGCATGTAGTCGATGGCCCGCTCGCTGTAGAGCTTCATCCCGATCAGCCGGGCGTAGTTGTCCGCCAGCAGCGCCTTCACCTGCGGGAACTCGGTCACGTTGTGGCCGAACAGCATTCGGTTCTCGGCGTGCGTGACGCCCTCGTACATGGCGTGCTCGCAGGCCCCGACCGCGCCGAAGCCGAGGTTGAACTTGCCGACGTTGACCGTGTTCATCGCGGCGTCGAAGGCCGCGCGGCCGGTGTGCAGGATGTCGGACTCGGCGACCGGGTACTTCTCGAGATCGAAAGCGGCCACGTACATCTGGGAGTCGACGACGTTCTTGCGGAGCTTGTAGTTCTTGTGCCGGGAGTCCGCGGCGAAGAACAGGTAGCCCGAGTACTCCTCGTCGGTCATCTTCCGCAGGAAGTCCGAGCTGTCGATGATGGGCTTATCGGCGCGGCGGCCGAAGACCGAGACCATGCTCGCCTGGTTGCCGTTGCCGATGTAGTACTTGCCGCCGGTGGCGGTGTAGCCGCCGCGGGCCTTGGGCTCGAGCACCATGTCCGTGGAGTACACGTCCGCGCCGTGGTCCTGTTCGGACAGCCCGAACGCGAAGATCTCACCGGAATCCAGATCGGCGGCGGCGCGCGCCTTGGCCTGCGCGTTCGAGCTCTGCCAGATCGGCCCGAGGCCGAGGATCGTGACCTGCCAGACGTACCAGTACTGCATGCCGTAGAAGCCGAGGATCTTGCTCATCATGGCGATGCGCGCGGTGTCCCAGCGCTTGTTCGGGTCGCCGTTCGCCTCGGCCGCCGGGGTCAGGAACGTGGCGAAAACGCGCTCGCGCTTGATGAAGTCGAGGAACTCCGCGTACCAGACGCGGTCGCGCGCGTCCGCGAGCAGACGAGCCTTGCCCCGGTCCTCGAACCACGCGATGGTGGCGCGCAGCAGCCGCCGGGTCTCGGCGTCGAATTCCGCGAACTCGTAGGTCGTGGGATCGAACAAGGTCTGCGTCATATTCCGTCTTTCCTCGGGCCCGGTCGTCCGGTGCGCCACCTCTTTCCTTCGTGAATGTAGCATTTTTATTCGTCACTGTAGGAAATGATCTCGCAACGCGGCGGGCACACGAAGGCCACATACCGGGCGGCCTGCTCGGGACCGCCCCCGACCTGCCGATCCGTCCTCCGGATTCGCTGCTATGGTCGGTGCTCATGGGCACCGAATCGGCTGTACGACCCCGCCAGCGTGCACGGCATCTGGGGCCCGAACGCCGTCGTCCGCAGGTGCTCGACACCGCGCTCGAGATCGCGGCCGGGGACGGCATCGCGGCGGTCACCATCGCCGCCGTCGCCGATCGGATGAAGGTCACCCGGCCGGTCGTGTACGCGTGCTTCGCCGATCGGGTCGAGCTCATCGAGGCGCTCATCCAGCGCGAGGAATCGCTCATGCTCGCCGGGGTGCTCGAAGCGCTGCCGCGCCGCCGGGTCGAAGCCGACGAGGCGGTGTTCGTGGAGGGTTTCCGGGCGCTGCTGCACGTGGCCACCGCGCGCCCCGACGGCTGGCGGCTGCTCTACGGCAATCCCGATCCCGCGGTGGTCAAATCCTTCGGCCGCGGGCGCGATCTGGCGGTGGAACGCTGCACCCGGCGACTGCGCCCGACCCTGCGCGCCTGGGGCACCGCCGACGCCGAGCAGAAGCTGCCCGCCCTGGTGGAGCTGTGGGTCTCGGCCGGTGAGGGCGCGGTGCGCACCATGCTCGGCGATCCCGGCGAGTGGACGCCGGACACCCTGGGCGAGTTCGTGGGCGCGGCGGTGTACCGGGCCCTGCGGCACGCCTGAAACCCGGCCCGCCCGGCAATCCGGTGGCTACGATGGGGACCGACGACCATCGGTGCGCGGGAGACGGTGATGACGTTCTATCGGCAGGTGGGGGTGGTGCCGCCCAAGCGGCATACCCAGCATCGTGATGAGCAGGGCAGGCTCTATTACGAGGAGCTGATGGGCGAGGAGGGTTTCTCCGGCGACTCCTCGCTGCTCTATCACCGCGGATTGCCGCCCGCCATCGTCGATTCCACCGTCTGGGACCTGCCCGATCAGCGCACCTTTCCCAATCATCCACTGCGGCACCGGCATCTGAAGCTGCACGAGCTGTTCCCGGAGTCCGTGCTCGCCGCGACCGACGTGGTCACCGGCCGGCGCCTGATTCTCGGCAACGCCGACGTGCGGATCTCCTACGTGGCCGCGCTCGCCGAATCACCGCTGTACCGCAATGCCATCGGCGACGAACTGGTCTACATCGAGTCCGGGACCGGCGTGGTGGAGACGGTCTTCGGCGCGCTCCGGGTGCATCCCGGACATCAGGTGCTGCTCCCGCGCGCCACCACCCATCGCTGGCTGCCCGACGGCCCGGAACCCTTGCGCGCCTACCTGATCGAGGGCTCCGGCCACATCACCCCGCCGCAGCGCTATCTCTCGAAGTACGGGCAGCTGCTCGAGCACGCGCCCTACTGCGAACGGGATCTGCACGGCCCGGCCGAACCGCTGCTGCGCACCGGCGCCGACGTCGAGGTCCTCGTCAAACACCGCCCGGCGGGCGAGATCGCCGGTACCCGAATGGTGTACGCCGAGCACCCCTTCGATGTCACGGGCTGGGACGGCTGTCTGTATCCGTTCGCCTTCGACATCGCCGACTTCGAGCCGATCACCGGCCGCGTGCATCAGCCGCCGCCCGCGCACCAGGCGTTCGCCGGCCAGAACTTCGTGGTCTGCGACTTCGTGCCGCGCAAGGTGGACTACCACCCGCTCTCGATACCGGTGCCGTACTACCACTCCAACGTGGACTCCGACGAGATCATGTTCTACTGCGGCGGAAACTACGAGGCGCGCAAGGGATCCGGGATCGGCCAGGGCTCGGTGTCGGTGCATCCCGGCGGCTACGCGCACGGCCCGCAGCCCGGCGCCTACGAACGCAGCATCGGCCTGGAGTTCTTCGACGAGCTGGCGGTCATGGTGGACACCTTTCATCCGCTGCAGTTGGGTGCGGCGGCCCTGGCCTGCGAGGACCCGGGATACGCGTGGACCTGGTCGGGGCGCGGCCCCGACCGGGAGTGGATCTGACAGCGACACAATCGGTGGATCGACAGCGGCGAGTGGGTGGGAAGGTGCAGGGGTCATGAGCAGTCGCGTACGTATCGAGGTGCCCGAGGACTCGGGTTTCGGCCTCGCCCATCTGCCCTACTGCGTCTTCCGGCCGCTGGGCGGCGAGCCGCGGGTGGGTGCGCGGCTCAGCGATTCGGTCATCGATCTGGCGGTGGCGCTGGACGATCCGATGTTCGCGCGGTCCAGCTTGAACGCCTTCATGACCCAGGGGCCGCAGTGCTGGACCGAGGTGCGCGAACGGGTGCGCACGGCCGCGGAGGGCGAATTGCCCGCGGCAGCCGTGCATTCGGTGGCCGCGGTGCGCCTGGAGCTACCCGTGGAGATCGGCGACTACGTCGACTTCTACGCCAGCCTCGACCACGCCACCACCATGGGAGAACTGCTGCGCCCCAACGGTGAAGCGCTGCTGCCGAATTGGCGGCACCTGCCGGTGGGGTACCACGGCCGGGCGGGGACCGTGGTGGTGTCCGGCACCGAGATCCGGCGCCCGCACGGGCAGTACCGGACCGACTCCGGCGCACCGGATTTCGGGCCGAGCCGACGCCTGGACATCGAGGCGGAGCTGGGTTTCCTGGTGGGAGCGGGCTCGCCGCTGGGCAGCCCGGTGCGCACGGCCGATTTCGACGCCCACGTCTTCGGGGTCGCGCTGGTCAACGACTGGTCGGCGCGCGACATCCAGGGCTGGGAGGGTCAGCCGCTCGGCCCGTTCCTGGGCAAGTCGTTCGCAACCACGCTCTCGGCCTGGGTGACCCCGCTGGACGCGCTGGACGCGGCGCGGATTCCGCTGCCCGCGCAGGAACCGCGCCCGCTGCCCTATCTCGGCGACAGCGCACCCTGGGGGCTGGATATCGAGGTGCGCGTGGACTGGAACGGGCAGCGCGTGTCCGCTCCCCCGTTCGACCGCATGTACTGGTCCCCCGCGCAACTGCTCGCGCACATGACGGTGAACGGGGCCTCCACCCGCACCGGCGATCTGTTCGCCTCCGGCACCATCTCCGGGCCCGCGCGCGATCAGCGCGGCTCGCTGATGGAGATGAGCCGGAACGGCCGCGAGCCCATCGATCTGAACGGGGTGCGGCGCACGTTCCTGGAGGACGGCGACGAGGTGAGCATCACCGCCGTCGCGCCCGCGGTGGGTGGCGGCACGCTCGGGCTCGGCGAGGTGCGCGGCCGTATCGCCGGCTGATAGCGGCCGGGCATGGGCATGACCATGGTCACTGGGCATCGCTAGAGCCAGAAGTTGAACGCTACCGTTCCGAAGTCAGAAGACCTCGGAGGGTGCGCGTCAATGTTGACCAGTCTTGCCCGGACCGCCACGGCTCGGCCGCGCGCCGTCCTGGTGGCCGCGTTGTTGCTGATGATTATGTGCGGCGGCTTCGGTGCCACCGCGAAGTCACACATGGTCGGCGGCGGCTATCTCACCGGTGAACTGGAGTCGGTGCAGGCCAACCAGTTCATGGCCGACAGCTTCCCCGACGGCAATCCCAACATCATCGTCATGATCACCTCCGAGGGCGGGGTGAACAGCCCGGAATCGCGCGCCGAGGCCCAGCGCATCACCGATCTGCTCACCGCGGACCCCGAAGTGACCGGCGTGCAGTCCTATTGGACGAGCACCACCGCGCGGCCCGATCTGGCCACCGGCCTGCGCAGCAAGGACAGCAAGCGCGGCCTGATCATGGCCACTCTGCAGGGCACCGACAACGAGGTGCAGATCGCCGCGAACGCGCTGAGCGCCGAACTCAACGGCGACCGCGACGGCGTGCAGGTCCGGACCGGCGGCATGGCGGGCACCTTCGCCGACATCAACCGGCAGGTCGAGAAGGATCTGCTGGTGTCCGAGGCGATCGCCATCCCGATCACGGCCGTGCTGCTGGTGCTGGTGTTCGGCAGCGTGGTCGCGGCCATGCTGCCGCTGGCGGTGGGCCTGTTCGCGATCGCGGCCACGCTCGGCATCCTGCGCCTGCTCACCATGGTCATGGACGTCTCGCTCTTCGCACTGAACATGACCAGCGCGCTGGGCTTCGCGCTCGCCATCGACTACAGCCTGTTCATCGTGAGCCGGTACCGCGAGGAGGTCGCCGCGGGCCGAGATCCCAAGGCTGCCATCGCGCGCGCCGTGCAGACCGCCGGGCGCACCGTCGTCTTCTCCGGGCTCACCGTGGCCCTGGCGCTGGCCGCGCTGGCGGTCTTCCCGCAGCCGTTCTTCAAGTCCTTCGCCTACGCCGGCGTGGCCGTCGTGCTCGCGGCGGTCGCGGCCTCGGTGGTGCTGCTGCCCGCCGCGCTCGTGCTGCTCGGCGATCGGATCAACGCCTGGGATCTGCGAAAGCCGGTGCGCCGCCTGCTCGGTCGCGGTGAGAGCGCGCCGAAGCCGCCCGCGGAGAGCTTCTGGTACCGCCTGGTGACCGGGGTCATGCGGCGCGCGCTGCCGGTCTCGCTGGTCACCGGCGCCCTGCTGCTGTTCGTCGGATCCCCGTTCCTGTCGGTGCATTTCGGCACGCCCGACGACCGGATGATCGGCACCTTCGCCTCCAGCCGCCAGGTCGGCGACGCCCTGCGCTCGGACTTCAACGCCGACATGGCCTCCAGCGCGGTCGTGGTGCTGCCGGAGTTCCGCGGTTCGGCCGAGCAGATCGGCGCGTACGCCAAGGCGCTGTCGGCGGTGCCGGGCGTGCCGGCCGTGCTCTCCAGCGATGGCGTGTACATGAATTCGGCCAAGATGGCCCCCGGCATCGCGACCATGTCCGGACCGCACGGGGCCTACCTCTCGGTGGGCACCACGGTCGCGCCGTATTCGCAGGAGGGCGAGGATCAGCTCGCGGCGCTGCGCGCGGTGCAGGCCCCGGGCCCGGTGCTGTTCGGCGGCGCGGCCGCGCTGAACGAGGACACCATGGATTCGGTGATCGACCGGCTGCCGCTGGCGGGCGCGATCATCGCGATCATCACCCTGATCCTGCTGTTCCTGTTCACCGGCAGCGTGGTGCTCCCGTTCAAGGCGCTGATCCTGAACGCGCTCTCGCTCACGGCCACGTTCGGCGCCATGATCTGGATCTTCGAGGACGGGCACCTGTCCGGGGTCCTCGGCTTCACCCCGACCGGCAGCACGGATCTGTTCATGCCGGTGCTCATGTTCTGCATCGCCTTCGGCATGTCCATGGACTACGAGGTCTTCCTGCTCTCCCGCATTCGCGAGGAGTGGCTGGCCTCGGACCGGACCAGCGCCGCCAACACCCATTCGGTGGCGATGGGCGTGGCCCGCACCGGCCGGATCTTCACCGCCGCGGCCGGTTTGATGGCGGTGGTCCTGCTCGCGGTGGCCACCTCCGAGGTGACCGCGATGAAGCTCTTCGGCATCGGCCTGGCCCTGGCGGTCATCGCGGACGCCACGGTGATTCGCGGCCTGCTGGTCCCGGCCCTGATGCGCCTGATGAGCACCGGCAACTGGTGGGCGCCCAAACCCCTTGCCGCGCTGCACAAGCGGATCGGCCTGGAAGAGGAAGTGCCGGAAGCCGCTGCCGCGCAGCCTGTTCCGGAGCCCGCGCTCGCCAAATAGGCTTCCGGTCAGCACATGTACCGACCTCAGCCGGATCGCGGGCCGCGGCGGTGCACCCCGATGACCCGATAAGCGGGGGCAGCGCGGCGAGGGTTCGAAACGATAACTTCATCTCGGCTCCCTTGAACCGAATACACCGAGGTATCGAATGAACAAGCGCATTGCCGGCATCGCCCTCGCGGGCGCCCTGCTCGTTCCCGCCCAGCTGGCCGCGTCCGCGATGGCCACCGCCGCCGCGCCGCAGGCCGCGAGCCCGATCGGCTCGTCGGATTACGGCTGCACCTCGTCGCAGCCGCCCACGTGCAACCCGGCGTTCCTGCAGTTCCTGCTGCCCCTGCTGACCGGATCCGCGTCCGGATCCGCCAACGGCGGGAAGTAGCGCCACGCGCATCCCGGCCGCCGGGAACCGATATGCGGGCCGATCCGAAAGGATCGGCCCGCGTTGCGTTTCCAGCGCTAGCGCGCGGCCTGCCGGCCGACGTCCACCACGATGACGAAGCGGTTCAGATCCTCGGCGAGGGTCTCCACGCTGTCCGGATCGCCGCCGTCGTCGTGATGATTCAGCCAATCGGTGACGAGTTCGAACATGCCGCCGACGGTGGCCAGGCTCAGGGCCAGATCCTGGCGCTCGTCGAGCGCGGCCCGATCCGGCCACTGTTGCGCCAGGAAGGCCGCGGCCCAGCGGCGGTTGGTGCGGCGCTGGGCCTCGACCGCGGGCGAAATGCCGCCCGCCTCACCGAAGGTGACCTTGGCCAGCCGGGAGTCGTCGGCGATGGCGTGCACGAACGCGCCGATCACCAGCGGTAGCCGGTCGTGCCAGTCCAGCGTGGCCGCCTCGGCCGCCACCTGCGCCACGCGCTCCTGAATATCGTGCGTGATCTGCAGCAGCAGCGCGGTGTAGCACGATTCCTTGCTGTCGAAGTGATCGTAGAAGCCCTTGGTGCCGACGAAGGCCGCCTGGCAGATCTGTTCGATCGAGGTACCCGAATAGCCCTGCCTCGCAAAGAGTTCGGTGGCGGCGGTGAGCAGTTGACGACGGCGCTGCGCACTGCGCTCATCGGCGTCGAGGCCGCGAATACGGCGCCGCACGGGGGTCCGATCCGGTGCCGCGGCTGGGTTGCTGCGGGTCATGCCCACAGATTAGCGGCCGCCTTTTCAGAAAGACATCTTGTTGGCAACCGGTCACCGTGCTGTAATCGCTGTCACGTCGAGGAGAGGGAACAGACGTGGCAATCATCGGGGATCGCCGGCGTCGGGGGCGGCGCCGGCTGACCGCGCTCGCGCTGGTCGCGGCGGTATCGGCATCGGCGGCGGTACTGCTCGGGGGAACGGCGACCGCGCCGCGGGCCGCCGCGCAACCGCTGCCGCCGAACGTGGATCCGTTCTACAGCGCACCGGAGGGCTTCGAATCCCTTGCGCCGGGCGCGATTCTGCGCTCGCGCGAGGTGCAGCTCGCGGTGCTGACCGTCCTGCCGGTGCGGGTGCGCGCCTGGCAGCTGCTGTTTCGCACCACCGACCTGTTCGATCGGCCGACGGTGGCGGCGACCACGGTCGCGATTCCACAGGGGGCGAACACTTCTCGCGGCCGACCACTGGTCTCGCACCAGTTCTTCTACGACAGCACCGCGCCGCACTGCGCGCCCTCGTACGTCCTGCGGCAGGGCGGCGGGCTGCCCGCGCTGGAGGGCATCCACTCCACCGTCGAGTATCTGGAGCTGGCGGCCTCGATCAGTCAGGGTTACGCCGTCAACGTGCCCGATTACGAGGGCCTGAACGGAAATCTGGCCGTGGCCAAGGAGCCCGGCTACATGATCCTGGACAGCATCCGCGCGGCCGAGGCGTTCGAACCGCTCGGGCTGGACGGCGCGAATACCCCGGTGGCCCTGTGGGGTTACTCCGGCGGTGGGATGGGCAGCGGCTGGGCCGCGGAGATGCAACCCACCTACGCGCCGGAGCTGAACATCGCGGGCATCGCGCTGGGCGCGCCGGTGTCGGACGTGGAATCGCTGCTGCACGTGAACGGTTCGATGTTCGCGAGCCTGATCGGCGTCGGGATCGCCGCGCTGCGCAACGCCTACCCGACGTTCGCCGAGACCACCGACCGGCACCTGACCGCCGAGGGCCGGGCGATCATGGACCGCACCGCGAACCAGTGCCTGGTGCGCAACGTGCTCAACCTGATGTTCACCGATTATCAACGGCTGCTGGACATTCCGATCGCGGACTTCCTGGCGCTGCCCGAGATCGCCGAGGTCTTCGATCAAACGGTGCTCGGCGGTACCGCACCGACCGCGCCGATGTTCGTGTACCAGGGCGTCTTCGACGAGGCGGTGCCGTGGTTCACCAACGACCGCATGGTCGGCCGCTGGTGCGCGGCGGGATCGTCGGTGCTCTACAAGCGCGATCACCTCAGCGAGCACCTGACCCTGACCACCCTCGGCATGGCCGACGCCTTCAACTGGATCAAGGCCCGGCTCGCTCCGGGCGCGGCCGATCCGGTGGGATGCCGGACCGAGAACGTGGTCACGATGCTGGCGAACGTGGACGCCCTCGTCACCCAGACCGAGATCGGCCTGAACGCCACCTTCGGCGCGCTGGGCTGGCCGATCGGCCCGCGCGAGAACTGACCCCGCCGCCCCGCGGGGGATGATGGGAGCCGATGAATCCGGCGCGGTCGCGCCGTCTGTACGGGTAACGGCTACAACCCCGCTCAGGAGGACCGTCATGCAGAAGATCGTCACCAACCTGTGGTTCGACACCGAGGCCGAGCAGGCCGCGGAGTTCTACTGTTCGCTCTTCGCGGACTCCAAGATCATCGACGTGCAGCCCTACGGCGAGGCGGGCATGCGCGAGAGCGACCTGACCATGCTGGTGGAGTTCGAGCTGAACGGCCAGCACTTCACCGCCATCAACGGCGGCGGCGAGTTCGCCTACACGCACGCGATGTCCCTGCTGATCAACTGCGACGATCAGGCCGAGGTCGATCGGCTTTGGGCGGCCCTGCTCGCCGACGGCGGCAAGGAGATCGAATGCGGCTGGCTCAACGACAAATACGGCGTCCCGTGGCAGGTCTGGCCGGCCGAGGCGAACGAGCTGGTCGGCGGTCCGGACCCCGAGGGCCGCAACCGTGCCATGCGGGCGATGTACGGCATGAAGAAGATCGATCTCGCCGCCCTGCGCGCGGCCTACGAGGGCACGGCCTAGCGCGGAATCCGCGAAACCCCACGTCGACGGCCGTGCCCGGCTGCTTCCCGGGCACGGCCGTCCGGTTTGCGCGGGTATCGGCCGGTCCGCGCGGGTAGGTCTCGCGGGTTCCGGACGCCCGGTAAGGTCGGCTGCGGTAATCACTGCCAACGGGGGCTCGCACCAGCGGGCTGAGAGGACGGCTAGCCGCAAGGCGTCAGGGCCGTCGACCGTATGAACCTGACCGGGTAATGCCGGCGTAGGGAGGATTCTTTTCCATGTCGAATCGTGCCACCGGGACGTCCGCGCCCGTAGACACCGTGACCACCGGCCCCATCGAGGGCAGCGTCAAGCACTACGAACTCGTCGAATCCGACGGGGTCACGCTGCGCATTCCGGTGCGCCGGGTCAATCTCACCAACGGCGAGCATTTCGACCTGTACGACACCTCGGGCCCGTACACCGACGACACCGCGGTGATCGATCTCGAGGCCGGGCTGCCGCGCACCCGCGACTCCTGGGCCAAGCCCGATGTTCCGGGTCCGCGCACCCAGCTGGCCTGGGCGCGCGCGGGAATCATCACCGCGGAGATGCGCTTCATCGCCGCGCGCGAGGGCGTCGAACCCGAGGTGGTGCGCGAAGAGGTCGCGGCCGGGCGCGCGGTGATTCCCGCGAACCACAATCACCCCGAGTGCGAGCCGATGATCATCGGCAAGAAGTTCCTGGTGAAGATCAACGCCAATATCGGCAACTCGGCCGTGAGCTCCTCGATCTCCGAGGAGGTCGAGAAGATGGTGTGGGCCACCCGCTGGGGCGCGGACAACATCATGGATCTGTCCACCGGCAAGAACATTCACGAGACCCGCGAGTGGATCCTGCGCAACTCCCCCGTCCCGGTCGGCACCGTGCCGATCTACCAGGCGCTGGAGAAGGTGAACGGCGATCCCACCAGGCTCACCTGGGAGATCTACCGCGACACCGTGATCGAGCAGGCCGAGCAGGGCGTGGACTACATGACCGTGCACGCGGGCGTGCTGCTGCGCTACGTGCCGCTGACCGCCAAGCGCGTCACCGGCATCGTCTCGCGCGGCGGGTCGATCATGGCCGCGTGGTGCCTGGCGCATCATCAGGAATCGTTCCTGTACACCAACTTCCGCGAGCTCTGCGAGATCCTGGCGAAGTACGACATCACCTTCTCCCTCGGTGACGGCCTGCGGCCCGGTTCGATCGCGGACGCCAACGACGAGGCCCAGTTCGCCGAGCTGCGCACCCTGGGCGAGCTCACGAAGATCGCGAAATCCTATGGCGTGCAGGTGATGATCGAGGGCCCGGGCCACGTGCCCATGCACAAGATCGTGGAGAACGTGCGGCTCGAGGAGGAGCTGTGCGAGGAGGCCCCGTTCTACACCCTCGGCCCGCTCGCCACCGACATCGCGCCCGCGTACGACCACATCACCTCGGCCATCGGCGCCGCGATCATCGCGCAGGCCGGCACCGCCATGCTCTGCTACGTCACGCCGAAGGAGCACCTGGGCCTGCCCAACCGCGATGACGTGAAGGTCGGCGTCATCACCTACAAGATCGCCGCGCACTCCGCGGACCTGGCCAAGGGGCACCCGCACGCCCAGGACCGCGACGACGCGCTGTCCAAGGCGCGCTTCGAGTTCCGCTGGCACGACCAGTTCAACCTGTCGCTGGACCCCGACACCGCGCGGGAGTACCACGACGAGACCATGCCCGCCGAGCCCGCCAAGACCGCGCACTTCTGTTCCATGTGCGGTCCGAAGTTCTGCTCGATGCGCATCTCCGCCGACGTGCGCGAGTACGCAGAGAAGCAGGGCCTGACCGATGTGGCCGCCATCGAGGCGGGCATGGCCGAGAAGTCGGCCGAGTTCGCCTCGACCGGCGGCAAGGTGTACCTGCCCGTCGTTTCCTGACGGTCGTTTCCTGACGGTCGTCTCCCGATCGGCGACGCCGCACCGGCGTGCAGAGATTCGACCAGGTGACACGGTTTTGCGTTGCGGCCCATCGGTTTTCACCGATGGGCCGCTCCCGTGCCGGCCACCGCCACCCCGTGCCGGCCCGGTTCAGCGCCGCTGCCAGCGGTGCGCGAACTCGTCCGGCGCGGGCGGCGGGCCGGGCAGCTCGCCGACGGTGGCGAGCCCGTCCACCAGCAGGGCCAGGACGCGGCGGCGCAGCTGGGCGGTGCGCTCGGCGTCCGGCAGCGTGATGGCGGCGCAGGATTCGAGGATCAGGCCGACGTCGGCGACGGTGGCGGCGGGTCGCAGACGGCCCGATTCGTGTGCGCGGCGCAGGATTTCGGTGTTGAGGGCGCCGGCTCGCTGGATGTCCGGCAGGATCGAGTCGTCCGGGGTGAAGGTCCCCGCGAGGTGCGTGGTCAGCGAGTGCACGTCCGCGTCCACGACCCGCTCGAGGAAGCCCACGAACCCGCGCCAGCCGTCGGAATCCTCCAGCGCCGCTTCGGCTTCGACGTTGTAGCGGCGTAATCCGTCGTAGCAGAGGGTGCGCAGCAGATCCTCCTTGCCCGGGTAGCGCCGGTACAGTGCGCTGATGCCCACCCCGGCCCGCTCCGCGACCGCGGAGATGGGCGCCTTGGGATCGGCCAGGAACACCTCGCGCGCGGCCGCCAGGATGAGTTCGTCGTTGCGGGCGGCCTGCGCCTTGCGGCCGGGCAGTCCGCGCTGAGCTGGGGTTTCGGAAATCTTCGGCATGAATCGAGAATAGCACTTGAACGGAATGATCTGTTCCGCTATCGTTGGAAACAGAACGAAACATTCCGTTCCAAACGAGGAGAACGACATGAGCACCACCGCCGCCGCCATCAAGCCCTTCCGCATCGACGTCCCCCAGGCCCGGCTGGACGATCTGGCCGATCGGCTGCGCCGGACGCTGTGGCCGCACGAACTCCCGAACGTCGCCGACACCTACGGCGTGCCGAACCGGCGGGTGCGCGAGCTCGCCGAGTACTGGCTGGAGTCCTTCGATTGGCGGGCGCTCGAGGCGAAGCTGAACTCGTACCCGCAGTTCACCACCGAGATCGAGGGCGAGGACATCCACTTCCTGCACATCCGCTCCGAGCGCGCCGACGCGACGCCGGTGATCCTGACCCACGGCTGGCCGGGCTCGATCCTCGAGTACCTCGACGTCATCGAACCGCTCACCGCGCCGGCCTCGGACACCGATCCCGCCTTCCACCTGGTCATTCCGTCGGTGCCCGGCTTCGGGTTCTCCGGCCCGACCCGCAGCACCGGCTGGAGCCGCTACCGCACCGCCCGCGCCTGGGTCGAGCTCATGGACCGCCTCGGCTACCAGCGGTACGGCGCGATCGGCAACGACGGCGGCTCGATGATCTCCCCCGAGATGGGCCGCATCGCCCCCGACAAGGTGATCGGAGTCCATGTGACGCAGCTGTTCTCGTTCCCGTCCGGCGATCCGGCGGAGATGGCGGACCTGTCCGAGGAGGACCTGGCCGGGCTGGCGATCCTGCAGTGGTTCCACGAGAACAAGATGGCGTTCAACATGCTGCACAGCCAGCAGCCGCAGACCCTGGCTTTCGCGCTCGCCGATTCCCCGGTGGGCCTGCTGGGCTGGAACTCCCAGCTCTTCGGCGAATCCCTGGACGCCGATTTCATCATCGGCAACATCGCGATCTACTGGCTGACCGGCACCGCGGGCTCCTCGATCCGCTTCTACTACGAGGACGCCCACACCACCGATCACCCGCAGGGCCCGACCACCGTGCCGACCGCGCTGGCCATGTTCAAGGGTGACTTCCAGTCGATCCGCCGCTTCGCCGAGCGCGATCACAAGAACATCGTGCGCTGGAACTCCTACGACGCGACCTCCGTGCACGGCGGCGGCGCGAACGACGCGGCCGGGCACTACGCCGCCCACGAGGCGCCGGAGGTGCTGATCGCCGACATCCGCGAGTTCTTCGCCCAGCTCGGCTGAGCTGTCCGCACGTCACGAGACCCGCAACCCTCCGGGGGCGCGGGTCTCGCGCGTTCTCCCCCTCGTTCGGCGCGCGAGCGTCTCCCGCATGTCCGCGAGACGCACGGCGATGGTTCCGCGCGGTCTCGGTTGGTGTACTGGATTCAGCGAGTTACCAACGGATTTCACCAGGAGAACACAATGCGTATCGCACTTTTCGGAGCTACCGGCACCCTCGGCCGCGTCGTCCTGACCAAGGCGCTCGAGGCCGGTCACGAGGTCACCGCGCTCACCCGTAACGCGGACAACATCACCGTCTCCCACGAGCGGCTGCGTGTGGTGGTCGGCGACGTGCTGGACCCGGCGGCGGTGGAGCGGACGGTGCTCGGCCAGGAGGCCGTGCTGGTCTGCCTCGGCGCCGGGCGCAAGGGCGTGGTCCGCGCCGAGGGCACGCGAATCATCATGGCGGCCATGGAGCGCGCGGGCGTGAAGCGGCTCGTCTGCCAGTCCACCCTGGGCGCGGGCGACAGCCACGGCAACCTGAACTTCCTGTGGAAGTACATCCTGTTCGGCCTGCTGCTGCGGCCGGCGATGGCCGACCACAACGTGCAGGAGGGGTACGTGCGGGCGTCGAACCTGGACTGGACCATCGTGCGCCCCAGCGCTTTCACCGATGGACCGGCCGAGGGCGCCTACCGCCGGAATTTCGGGCCGGACGAGAAGGGGCTGACGCTGAAGATCTCACGCGCCGACATCGCGGATTTCCTCGTCGAGCAGCTCACCGACACCACCTACGTGCGCCGCACGCCCGCCATCTCGAATTGAGTTCGAGATCGGCGATGTGGCCGAGCCGGGGTATCGACGCCCGGCATCGGCGATGGGCAGTGCCGGTCGCCGCTCGCACGTCGGGCGGCGACCGGCGCGCCCCGCCCCGGGTCAGGCGTGGTCGTGCGCCGCGCCCCAGGACGGGAACGGGTCGGCGTATCCGGCCCAAACCACCGGCCCCGCAGCCATTTCCGCGTCGGTGAGCAGGGCCGAGTTCAGCAGGTCGCGCACGTGCGGACGGTCCAGCTTCACCCCGATGAAGACGATCTCCTGGCCCGGCGGCATATCCAGCGCCGACCAGTACGCGCCCGCCTCGAAGGTCAGATTCGGCCCGGCCTGCGACCAGATGGCGGCCAGGTCGGCGCGGGTCGCGAGCCAGAAGAAGCCCTTGCTGCGCAGCAGGCGCTGCATCTGCGCGAGGGCCGCCTCCAGGCGTTCGGGATGGAAGGGCCGGTCGGCGGTGAAGGTGATGCTGCTGATGCCGTATTCCTCGGTTTCCGGGGTGTGGCCGCCGGCCAGTTCCTCGTCCCAGCCCTCGTACTGCGCGGCGATGTCGGGGTTGTAGCGGCCGGTGCCGAGCACCTCGGACAGCTCCACCACCCCGTGGGCGGCGTGCACGATGTGCGCCTGCGGATTGAGCCGGCGCAGCATGGCCTCGACGGTGCCCACCGCGTTGCGGCTCACCAGGTCGGTCTTGTTGAGCACCAGCACGTTCGCGAATTCGACCTGATCGACGAGCAGGTCGGCGATGGTGCGCGCGTCTCCCTCCCCCGCCTGCATGTCCCGGTCCGCGAGGGCCTGCCCCTTCACCACTTCGGCCAGGAACGTCGAGGCGTCGACCACGGTGACCATGGTGTCCAGCCGCGCAAGCTCCCCGAGGGTGAACCCGTCCTCGAACTCCCACTCGAAGGTCGCCGCCACCGGCATGGGTTCGGAGATCCCGGTCGATTCGATGACGAGCTGGTCGAACCGCCCCTCCCGCGCGAGCTTGCCGACCGATTCGAGCAGATCCTCCCGCAGCGTGCAGCAGATGCACCCGTTGGTCAGCTCGACCAGCTTCTCCTCGGTCCGGTCCAGATGCCCCTGCCCCTCGATGAGCGCGGCGTCGATGTTGACCTCGCTCATGTCGTTGACGATGACGGCGACCCGCCGCCCCTCCCGGTTGGCGAGGATGTGGTTGAGCAGGGTGGTCTTGCCCGCCCCGAGGAAGCCGGAGAGCACGGTCACGGGCAGCGGGGCGGGTGCGGGGGCTGAAGTCATCCCTACATGATAATGATTTTCATTAGCAGTAGAGCGCCGGGGGTGGTTGTCGCCCCCGGACGTTGCACGGCGCGGATACGGTGATCGAGCGAAGTAGAAGTAGGGGTTCGTCATCGCCGATCACACTCCCCGCGCGATTCCGGCCCGATGCTGTCCCCGATGCCACCGTCCCCCGCCACCGGCCGCGGGGACGTAGAGGTGTCCCCCGCCCCCGATGCTGTCGAGTCGGAGGAATCTGACCTCGCCGCCGGCCCGGATCCCCAGAAACCCCCAGACGGTCACGGCGGTGCACAACATAACGAGCGCTACGAGCACGCAAGTCTCCCAAGACATATCGAATCACCCCATCGAATTCCGTTGCCGAGATATCGGGACGAAGTCGGCGGTTCAGATGCGATTCCATCGCCCGCCGCCTACTCCAGTAGACACCCGAGCGAGCTTTTCTGAACCGTTCACAGCGTGATGCAGAACGAATATGATGGGCGCACAGTTTGAACATGCACGCGCTGTGCATGCACGAAATGTGCACGCACACACCGCACCTGAACAGTTCGAAGCACACGCAGATAGCGAGGCTAACGAAATGACAGGATCGACAGTCTCTCGCAGAGCCTTCGGAAACCTCATTCGCGAATTGCGAGACCGCGCCGGAAAGACTTTGCTGGCGGCAGGTTTGGAGGCCGAGGTGTCACGCATGACCATCCAGCGCATGGAGGACGGCTGGGCAACCAAGATCAGCACCATGCAGCTCAAAAGTCTGCTCGATTTCTACGGCGCCGACGCCGGGAGTCGCAGCGAAGCCTTGGCCCTATGGGACGAAGTCAAGGAGCAGGCGAAAGCGGAAAGGCTCCAGGGAAATTCCAAAGGATTCTGGAAGTCCTACACCGATCAGATCGCTCCGAACTTCCCAAAGTTTCTTCGCCTGGAGTCCGCCGCCGAATCCGTCATCACCTACCAGCCGACCATGATCCCCGGATTGCTGCAAACACCCGCGTATCGCCGTGCCATCATCTCCATCAACGAACCCGGACTGTCCGCAGTCGACATGGAACGCCGCCTGGAGTTGACCGCGAAGCGAAAACTGGTCCTCGACAATGCATTTCAGCTGGAAGCGTTCATTTCCGAGGCGGTTCTGTGCCATCTGCCTGGCGACCCAGCAGTGATGGCTGACCAGTTCCGAAGTCTGGGGGAGGTGGGAGAAACGGTGCGGCTCAGAGTGGTTCCATTCCGAGCCGGGCCTCATCGCGGGCTGACGATGCAGGGCTTCTCCCTACTGCAGTTCCCCGACAGCACACACGGCATGCCGCTGCCCCCGGTCGTATTCGCCGAGGGAGCGCTCGGCAGCACTTTCCATGAACATGAGGAAGAGCTCTCCGAATATCGCGAGGCGATCGAGAACCTCCGGACGGTAGCGTTGTCCGAGGAGGGTTCCAGAGACCTCATGCTTCGAGTTGCGAAGGAGTACGCGGCGTGAACAAGCCGAATACAGGCGACTGGTACAAGTCCAGCCGGTCCGAGGGCGGCAAGCAGTGCGTGGAGGTCTGCCACGCCGAAGGCCGCACCGGAGTCCGCGACAGCAAGAACCCCGGCGGCCCTGAGCTGTGGTTCACGCCCGGCGAGTGGGATGCCTTCGTGGCCGGAACCGCGAACAGCGAGTTCGACTGCCGCTGAACCGGTTCGGCGGGACCAGCCGCATCATCTCCGCTCGATGCCGAACACTCCGCTACCGCCGGTTCGGCCGCGTGCGCTCGAGTTTGGTCCAGCCGGTCCAGCCGCGACCGGCCAGCAGGTCGGCCAGCCGCCGGGCCGACGGGGCGGCGTCGAACGCCAGTGTGTCGAGAAGCCTTGCCAGGGACGGCTCTATCTCACCGCCGACGTAGTCCTCGCCCTGTTCGTCGGCGAGCACGGTGAGGTAGGCGGCCATCCTGTCGACCAGGGCGACCAGTGCCCGGTCGTCGTCGGGGCGGTCGAGGGCGTCGCTCAGGGTCAGGTAGAAGTCGGCGAGCGGCGTCCCGGCGAGCTGCTCGCGCTTGCGGGCGATCAGTACCGGGACACGCTCGGGAGCCGACGCGGCCAACGGAATCCAGCCGTCGCGTTCGACCCGGATGATCCGCTCGTCGACGCCCAGCGCCCGTAATCGGTAGAGGAACTCGACCACGTCCGTCGGCAGCACCAGGCTGTCGCCGACCGCCAGGCGGGCGATCTGCTCGCGATGCCGCTGCCGTTGCCGGATCTCGGCCCGCAACCGCTCGTCGATCTCCGCGATGGCCGCGGTGAACTCCTCCGGGTCTGCCCGGAGCAACTCTCGCACGCGCGCGAGCGGTACCCCGGCCACGGCGAGGGTCCGGATCTTGATCAGTTCGACCACGGCGTCCGCACCGTACCGGCGATAGCCCGAGTGGTCCCGTTCCGGCTCCGGCAGTAGCCCTTTGGCGTGGTAGTGCCGCACCGCGCGCACCGTCACCCCGACGTAGGACGCGAGCTCGCCGATCGTCAGCATCGGGCCAGTCTCCCCGAGACGGGAACAGCTCGGGGGTATCACGCGGTTGACCGAGTGCACCCGGTCCGGATCATCCGGGCGACGTCCGAGACATGGGTGACGACCAGCGCGTGCGTGGCATCGAGCCAGGACGTGGAAATGTGTGGCCGCTCGTGCACGAGCCGCTCGATGCCCGCCCGCCACAGCCGATTGTGCCGCGGGGCCCGTCCAGCATCACTGTCGCCGGCCATCGAGGTCGACATGATCATGTGGATCGGGCAGTCGATCCTGCGGTACCGGTCGATGATTCCGGGCCCGGCCACATCGATGTCCAGGGTGATCCCGGAGCGGAGCACGTCCAGCTCGAGATTGAGGTCGAGGATTTCCCGCGCGGTGAGCGACACCTGATACGTTGTGCCGCCGCTACTTTCGTGTGCCGCCAGGTTTTCCCACAGTGCGCGCAACTCCGGCAGATCGGTCGCGGTGATGAACGGTGCGGGTATGGGATTGGCCCCGTCGATGAGAACGAGCTCGCCGACGGCGTCGGGATGCTCGGCGGCATAGTGCACGATCAGGTCCGCGCCGTACGAGTGACCCGCGAGCACGGGCTGCGCGGGCAGACCGAGACCTCCCACCTCCGCCAGCACGGCGGCGAAATCACCGAGGAACGTATCGAAGGAAGGACGGTCGACCGCCGGGGACAGGCCGTGGCCCCGCAGGTCGAAGGTCATGACATCGAAGTCACGCCGCAGCAGCGTGATGAGTTCGCCCAGCTCGGCCTGTGTCGAGGTCAGACCGGGACAGAAGACGAGGGGTCGCCCCTCGCCCCCGCGAGACACCGGGATCGCGACCCCGTCGCGCCGGACCATGAATCGATCGGTTGTCGTAGTCATGCCGCCGATGCTGAAGCGTTGACCCAGCGTCAGGGTCAACCATCGGGTCCACCCACCTCGGCGGCCCGTCGGTCAGTAGGCCGCGACCGCCGCGTCGAGGGCGGCCTGCAGCTCCTCGCGGACCAGGTTCGTGATCTCGGCGGGTTCGGCGGGCAATTCGCCGACCGGCCGCCGGAAGTAGAAGCTGGCCGAACGGACATCGGCCGTGCTCAGTTTGACGGCGGGATCCGCCCGGGGCCCGTAGCTGAGCCCGATATTGACCAGCACCGGGTTCGCGCCGAGTTCGCGGGCCCGGCTGACGACATGGCCGATGCCGCCGCCCAGTTCCTGCACCCGCGTGTGGTCGACGTAGTTGCAGGTCCCCTCGGGGAACAGGGCGATGCTGTCGCCGCGCGCCAGGATCTCCGCGCAGGTGTCGATCAACCGCGCCGACGCGGCGTTGACCGGGGAGTTCTCGTGGTCCCGGCTGCGAAAGACCGGCATCCCGCCCATGGTGTCGAGCATGCCCCGCATCTTGGGGTCGGCGAAGACCTCGTGCTTGGCCAGCACCCTGGTGTGCCCGATGACGGGCCGCAGCGGGCTGCGCCAGGCCGCCGCGCTCACCGTGTAGGGGTCCTTCTCCGACAGGTGGTTGATCGAGATGACCACCGGACGCCCCCCGGAGATGAAGTCCCGCAGCTCTTTCCGAGCCCCCTCCGCGAAACCGACCCGGGGCCGGAAGCGATGCCCGAGCAACCAGTACGCCGCCTTCGCCTTCACCAGGTTCTGCCGATGATCGCGGTAGTAGTCGTACACGGCGTCATAGTTGTCCAGCGCGATCTCGGGCGGTTCCATACCGACAGCGTATCCGCGGAATACCCCGCCCGATGACGGCGCGGCCACCGCGCCCACGCCTGCCACCAGCACAAAAGCCGGCGGCCTACAGCCCCAGGGCCTCTTTGCACGCGGCGATGAACGGATCGATTCCGAGCGGCGCTTCCTCCGCCCGGCCCGGCTTGGCGCCGATGAAGGCCGCGCACCCACCGGCCTGCTGCACCTCGGGCCGGAACTCGGCCGCGTTCTCGGCCAGCCAGTCCACATACGCCCCGTAGGTCATGGTGATGGCCCCGTCCCCGGAGTCCGCGATCACCGTGTCCCGGTCATAAGCCCGCGCCTGCGCGCCCCCGGCTCCGGCGACAACCGCGACGGCTGCGAGCGCTCCCGCGACAACCAGCTTCATGAGAAACCTCCCCCTTCGATGTCGAACTCCGGTCGAGAGCGACCGGGTCCGTGGCAAACGGCGAATCCGCTTGCGGTACAGAAGCTAACAGCACACTCCGACACCCTGGCTCCCACCGGGAGGATTCCGGCACGACTGGAACCCGCGGCCGCCGCTGTTCTGCTCGCCGCCCCCGCTTCGGCATCGCAGTCGGCAGAGCTCGCACCCATCGCGGGGCCCACAATTACGGCCCGCTACAGGACGCGCATTTCGGGTTCCTGATCATCCAGCACGATGGCATTCAGGTACTTCCCGACCTCATCTCGGATTTCGCGGGCATCGCCGAGGGTCGCCATGCCGTTTGCGAACTACTCACGGACGGTGTGAGAGCAGCCCGGGCATCGGAGTTCGCTGGTAGTTCGCAACCTCTCGACAGGTAGTGCGGAACCGGCACCGATCTCAACCGGGGCTACATGCCAGCCAACACCCCTTCCGGCGGACCGAAATCATTTAGTGGACAGCGACTTCCGGCCGCCTCATACTCAGCGATATGGGGCGGAAAAATAGGCGGGCACCAATTCTGGGTGCGCTGTTGATAATCGGGGTGTTCGTTACCGGGTGTTCGGTGGCACCGAACCCGGACGAGGCGGGGCTGGAATACGACGCGGGGCCCTTCAGCGCGACCACGTTCTCCAATTGCGTCTCTCCCGGCAACCGGGAATATCACGGTCCCGGCGATCAGGTCTATCTCTACCCGGCTGGGCAGCGCACCTTCGAGTTCGCCGGCACCGAGGACGCGGAGATAACCCAGGCGACCGTGGTGTCCAAGGACGATCTCGAGCTCCAGGTCACCGGCCTGGTGACCTTCAGCCTCAACACCGACTGCGACACACTGCAGCAGTTCCACGAACGCATCGGCATCAAGTACGAGGCGTACGAGTCCGACGGCTGGGTCAGCATGCTGCGCGATTACATCGGCCATCCGCTCGAACGGGCACTCGACGACGCCACCAAGGCGTTCGCCTGGCGTGATCTGTACACCAGCGCCGAGACCAAGGGCAATTGGGAGCGCGCGGTCGGCGAGTTGCTCGCGAAGTACATTGCCGAGCAGGGCGGCGAGGCGTTCTTCTGCAGCCCGGTCTACACCCCCGGCGCCGGCGACTGCGGCGATCCGCAGCTGACCATTCAGCAGCCGATCCCGCCCGAGCCGGTCCGCGCGGCACTGACCGATACCCAGCGCGCGATCGAGGCGACGCGGGCCCAGGGCGAGGAGAACGTGCGGGTGACCACCGAACTGGAGGCGATCCGGAGCCTGGTCGCGGTGCTCGGACCCGAGGGCTACGTCCTGTACCAGGCGATAAAGGACGGCAAGGTACAGGTGGTTCCGGTGCCCAACGGTGTCGGTGTGAACATCACTCCGGGAGGCTGACCCGAGCTCGCCAGGGCCCGAAAGCCCGCCGCACAGGTGGGATATGTTGACGCGATGCCGTATTTGCAGCGTGAGGGACAGGTTTTCGTTCTCCGGTTGGGCAACCGCGGAGAACGCGATACCGAGAACCGGTTTCATCCGGAGTGGGTCGGCGAAATGGGCGCCCTGCTGGATGAGGTCGCCGCGACCTCCGGTCCCTGCGGACTGGTCACGATCGGTGACGGGAAGTTCTATTCCACCGGTTTCGATGTGGAGTGGGCCGCGCGAAACCCGGAGCGGATCAACGAGAATGTCGCCGGCCTGCTGCGGTTGTTCGCCAGAATTCTCACGCTGCCGATTCCGACCGTTGCCGCAATCAATGGTCACGCCTATGGCGCCGGCGCCTTTCTCGCTGTCGCACACGATCACCGGATAATGCGCCGCGATCGTGGCTATGTGTGTTTTCCCGGCGTGACGCTCGGCGTCAACTACGCCCCCGGAATGGTGGAGCTGGCACAGTCGCAGCTCCCGCTACCCGTGGCCCGTCGTGCCCTGGTCACGGGCCAGCGCTACGGCGGGCCGGAAGCGCTGACGACGGGCTTGGTCGATTCGCTCGCCGACGAGCACGACCTCCTGAAATCCGCCGTGGAGTACGCGCAGCACCTGGCCCCGACCAGCGGACCCGCCCTCGGCCACGTCAAGTCGTCGCTCTATCGCACTGCGGCCGCGGCCCTGCTCGGGTCCGTCGCGGAATACAACCACGATTCCGCCGCGAGCCGGCCGGGAGATGCCCGATAACTCCTGTTTCGCCTGCGCGTAGGGTCGCAGGCGTGAACCTCTTGCCACTCACGCCGGACGGGCAGACGCCGGTCCGCGCGCTCACCATCGCCGGCACCGACTCCGGGGGCGGGGCCGGTATCCAGGCCGACTCGCGGACCATGGCGCTGTGCGGGGTGCACGCGTGCGTGGCGGTGGCCGCGGTCACCGTGCAGAACACGGTGGGGGTCAGCGGATTTCACGAGATCCCGCCGGAGGTCGTGGCCGCGCAGGTCCGGACCGTGGTGAGCGACATCGGGATCGGGGCGGCCAAGACCGGCATGCTCGCCTCCACCGGGATCATCGAGGCCGTGGCGGCGGTGTGCCGGGAGGTGGGGATCGGGCAGGACGGCGCGATTCCGCTGGTCGTCGATCCGGTCGCGGCGTCCATGCACGGCGACCCGCTGCTGCACGCGTCCGCGCTGGATGCCTTGCGCGACACCCTGATTCCGCTCGCCACCGTCATCACCCCGAACCTCGACGAGGTGCGGCTGCTCACCGGCATCGAGGTCGTCGACGACGCGACCGCGCGCAAGGCCGCGGTGGCCCTGCATGCCCTCGGCCCGCGGTGGGCCATCGTCAAGGGCGGCCACCTGCGCACCTCGGCGGTCAGCACCGACCTGCTGTTCGACGGCGACACCTTCCACGAGCTGACCGCGCCGCGCATCGCCACCGGCAACGACCACGGCGGCGGCGACACCCTGGCCGCGGCCATGGCCTGTGCCCTCGCGCACGGCTACACGGTCCCCGACGCCTTCGCCTTCGCCAAGGAGTGGACCCGCCGCAGCCTGGCCGCCGCCTACGACCTGGGCGCGGGCCACGGCCCGGTCTCCCCGCTGTGGCGGCTGCACACCGACCCGCACGGCAACGCGATCTGACAGACCCACCCCGGCTCCCAGGAACCTCCCAGCTGTGACGCAGGGTCGGCCCAGCGTGGTCCACCAACTTGGTGATCATGACCGACACAGCGACCGCCGTCCGGGCGGCGGAACCAGCAGGGGCAGTGACCGCGCCCGTCGTGGACGTGGTCGTGCCGGTGTACAACGAGGAGCGCGATCTCGGGCCGTGCGTGCTGCGGCTGCGGGAGTTCCTGGACCGTAGTTTCCCGTTCTCGACGCGAATCACCATCGCCGACAACGCATCCACCGACTCCACACTCCGGGTGGCCGCCCATCTCGCGCGGGAACTGCCGGGGGTGCGCGTGGTGCACCTGGACCGCAAGGGGCGCGGCCGGGCGCTGCGCCAGGTGTGGCTCGACTCGGACGCGCAGGTCGTCGCGTACATGGACGTCGATCTCTCCACCGATCTGAACGCGCTGCTCCCGCTGGTCGCGCCACTGGTCTCCGGACATTCGGACGTGGCCATCGGCACCCGGCTGGCGTCCTCCTCGCGGGTGGTGCGCGGGCGCAAGCGCGAGATCATCTCGCGCTGCTACAACCTGATCCTGCGCACCTCGCTGCGGGCCGGATTCTCCGACGCGCAGTGCGGGTTCAAGGCCATGCGCACCCCGGTGGCGCGGGTGGTGCTGCCGCTGGTCGAGGACGGCGAGTGGTTCTTCGACACCGAACTGCTGGTGCTGGCCGAACGCATCGGGCTGCGCATCCACGAGGTCCCGGTGGACTGGATCGACGATCCGGACAGCCGCGTCGACATCATCGACACCGCGCGCAAGGACCTGCTCGGCATCTGGCGGGTGGGCCGCGCCCTGGCCGCCGGCCGCCTGCCCATCAACGAACTGCGCGCGGCGGTCGGGCGCGAACCGCTGGTCCCGGGCGTGCCACTCGGCATGGTCGGCCAGCTGGTGCGCTTCGGCATCGTCGGCGTCGCCTCGACCCTGGCCTACCTGCTGATCTACCTTGCGCTGCAGTCGTTCACGGGCGCCCAGGCCGCCAACTTCCTGGCCCTGCTCATCACCGCCGTCGGCAATACCGCAGCCAACCGCGCCTTCACCTTCGGCGTCCGCGGCTCCACCCGCGCGGTCTCCCATCAGCTCCAGGGCCTGGCCATCTTCGGCATCGGCCTACTGCTGACCAGCGGATCCCTTTTCGCCCTGCATCATTGGGCGCCCGACGCCTCGGTCCACGTCGAACTAGTGGTCCTGGTGGCCGCCAACCTGCTCGCGACCCTCACCCGCTTCGTCGGCCTGCGCTGGGTCTTCCGCCAGGCGGGCGCACACGAGCCGGAGGGCGGCCGATGACCCGGCCGCGCCTGCGCGACGAGTTCGGGCGATACCGCACGCACGCAGCCGCCGCGCGCCGCGGTCGAGCCGAGTTCGGGTCCGCCACGACCTCTCGCGGACGAGTCGAGGCCGATTCCCCAGGCCCGCGCCGTCCGGAGTCGCCGCACCGCGAGCGTCCACCGCTGATGTACGCGCGGCGATCGGGCACGGGCACGGTGAGACCCGCCGAGCAATCCGCTCCGTGCGATGCACCCATCGAATCTCGCACCCGCCGCGCCGATTTCACCGCCGGGCCGCCGCATCCCCGACACGGCGCCCTGCCCGCCTGGGCGACGACCCCACCGACCACCGGCATCGATACGCCCGAGGAGGCGAACAATGACGACGTTGCAAGCTGAGCCCGCCCACGCCCCCGTGGCGGCAGCGCCACGGCGGGTTTCGCGCCTGGAGTATCCGGCGCTGGCCGTGCTGCTGATCGGCACCGGGCTGGCGTACCTGTGGAATCTGTCCGCGAACGGCTGGGGCAACTCGTTCTATGCCGCGGCGGTGCAGGCGGGTTCGGTGTCCTGGAAGGCGTTCTTCTTCGGATCCTCGGACGCGGCGAACTCCATCACCGTGGACAAGACCCCGCTGTCGCTGTGGCCCATGGAACTGTCGGTCCGGGTGTTCGGGCTCTCCAGCTGGAGCATGCTGCTCCCGCAGGTGCTCATCGGCGTCGCCTCGGTGGCACTGCTCTGGGCGACCGTACGACGGAACTTCGGGGCGAGCGCGGGACTGCTGGCCGGGCTGGTGCTGGCGCTGACTCCCGTTGCGGCGCTGATGTTCCGGTTCAACAATCCCGACGCGCTGCTGGTGCTGTTCATGGTGGCCGCGGCCTGGGCCATGACCCGCGCGGTCGCGGACGGCCGCTGGCGGTGGCTGCTGCTGACCGGCCTGTTCATCGGACTGGGCTTTTTGACCAAGCAGCTCCAGGTGCTGCTGGTGGTGCCCGCGCTGGCACTGACCTACCTGATCGCGGGCCCGCCGAAGCTGGGCAAACGCGTCGCGCAGTTGTTCGCCGCGGGCGGCGCGATGCTCGTCGGCGCGGGCTGGTGGGTGCTCATCGCCGAACTCTGGCCCGCCGACGACCGGCCGTATTTCGGCGGCTCGCAGAACAATTCGATCATCGAACTGACCCTCGGCTACAACGGCCTCGGACGGCTCAACGGCGAGGAGTCCGGCAGCGTCGGCCCCGGCGGGGAACTGCCCGCGGGCGGGAACGGCATGTGGGGCAGCACCGGCATCGGGCGGCTCTTCGAGCCCGCGCAGGGCGGTCAGATCGCCTGGCTCATCCCGGCGGCCCTGATCCTGCTCGTCGCGGGACTGGTCCTGCGCGGCCGGTCCGTCCGGACCGATCCGCAGCGCGCGGCCCTGATCCTGTGGGGCGGTTGGCTGCTGGTGACCGGACTGGTCTTCAGCTTCATGAAGGGCATCTTCCACCAGTACTACACGGTGGCCCTGGCCCCGGCGGTGGCGATGCTGGCCGGCGCGGGTGCGGTCCTGCTCTGGCGCGAACGCGACCGGCTGTGGGTCCGCGCGACCCTGGCGCTGGCGGTCGGCGCGACCGTCGCGACGGCGTGGATGCTGTTGTCCCGCAGCAGCTCCTTCCAGCCCTGGCTGCGCTGGACGCTCCTCGCGGCCGGGATCGTCACGGCCCTGGCGCTGCTGGTCCGCCTGCCCCGCAGGCTCGAACTGGTCGCGGCCACGGCGGCGGTGCTGATCGGCCTGGCCGGCCCCCTGGCCTATACGGTCGACACCCTCGCCACCGGTCACGCCGGCCCGATCCCGTCGGCGGGCCCGAATGCCAAGGGCGGCTTCGGCTTCGGCCCGGGCGGCGGCCATCAGGACGGCGGCGGTCCGGGTGGCGCCGGCAACCGGGGCGACGGCGGCAACGGCCCGGGCATGCCGCCCGGCAACGCCCGCGGTACGACGCCGGGCGGCCCGATGGACGGCGGCGGAAACGCCACGCCCAACGGCACGACGAACGACGCGCCGACCGGCGCGAACCGTTCGGAGAACCGGATGGGCGGCGCGGCAGGCGGTCTGATGTCCGCCAGCACCCCCGGCGCAACCCTGACCGCCCTGCTCAGCGCCGAAGGCGACGAGTACACCTGGGTCGCCGCGACCGTCGGCTCGAACAGCGCCGCGGGCTACCAGCTCGCCACCGAACTCCCGGTCATGCCGATCGGCGGCTTCAACGGCAGCGACCCCTCCCCCACCCTGGCGCAGTTCCAGCAGTACGTCGCCGACGGCGAGATCCACTACTTCCTCGGCAGCGGCGAGAACGGGATGCGCGGCGGTCACTCCGGCACGAGCGCGGAGATAACCGCCTGGGTCACCGAACATTTCACCGCCCAGGAGGTGGACGGCGTCACCGTCTACGACCTCACCGCCCCGAAGAACTGACCCACGCGAAAGCGCCCGCCTCCGAGGGGAGGCGGGCGCGGTGGAGCATGGACGTCAGCGGTACACGCTGCCGGTGCCGGGGCTCTCCCACGAGGGGCCGATGCTCCCCGAATCGACGCTGCCGACGTTCACACTGCCGGTGTCGAGGCCACAGCCGTCCTGTTTCGGCTGCTCGACGGGGGTGACACCGTCCGGCGTCGGGGCGACCGTCACCGTGATCGACACCGCGTCCGCGCCGCGGCGCGCCAGCAGCGTGTGGGTTCCCGCGGTGGACGGGACCCAGACGATGCTCGCCCGTCCCGGCACCGGAACCGAGTCACCGTACGAGCGAATGAGACTGCTCCCGATACAGCGGCCGTTGTCGTAGAAGCTCACGTGCCGGCTCGCACTGTTGCCGGGATTGGGTGACACCCCGATTCCGTACTTGCCACCGACGTAGAGGGCCTGCCCGGGGTCGGTGACGGATCCGACGCTGAGCTGTTCCAGCCCGGCCGAGGCAGGGGCGGCCACCACGGCGACGGCGAGCGATGACATGGCGAAAACAGCTGTCCCCCAGCCAATTCGACGACTCGAACCAGTATCCACGCGCATCCGTTCACTCCTGTCAGAACTACGTCGGGTCGCCGTGGACGATAGTTCTCGAACCCTCTGAAAATCCCGCAGTTCAAACTTGCTGGGGGCCATCACTTTTCGGGGCACTCGAATCGGGGGCAGACACGAAAACGGGCCCGCCTCCGATTCGGAGGCGGGCCCGGCGGCGGCTCTCACCGGATCAGGCGAGTCCCCACGCCTGCAGCAGGTAGGTGATGTTCGCGGCCAGGGCGGTGACCGAGTTCGCGAGGTTCAGTGCGGCGGAGCCGAGGTCGATAATGGGCACGCTGGATCCTTCGTTCGGATACGGACTGGGATTCGTTACCCAAACTAGGTTTCTGGGCAAGCGACCAGCAATGTGACAGATCACGTATAACGGCCGGTCAGGCGCGATTATCGCCACTTCGAAACGGCGCTATGACGTAGGTCACTGCCCTACCCTGAAAGACGGCAATGCCGGACGATCCGATCCAGGGACTTGTCGTGATGAACGAACCTCTGCTGCCCCTCACCGATGAACGCCGCGAAGCCTTCTGGCGTCGCGTGGGCTGGAGCCCGGACCTCCCCGAACGAGAACGCAGGAGCATCGAGCTGCGCTGGGACGACGAATACATAGAAATGGCAGAGGTTTACGGCTGGTAGGAACCCTCGAACACGGCGCGCCGTATCAGCGCTGCGCCTCCAGCGCGGTGTGCAGGGTGGCCGCCCACTGCTGCACGATCTCCTTGCGGCGCAGGGAGTCGTCGGTGAGCACATCGGCGAGCCCGAGCCCGCGCGCCAGGTCCATCGTCGCCTGAACCAGATGGTGCGCAACGGGATTCGCGTCATCGACACCCAGCGCCTCGACCGCCATGCGGTGCGAGACGCGGCCGAATCGCGCTTCCATCGGCAGAATCCGCTCGCGCAGGGCCGGATCGGCGGCGGCGTGCGTCCAGACCTGCAGCGCGGCCTTGAAGAACGGGGTCGTGTAACCCTCGACCAGGGCGGTGACCACCGCCTCGGTCCGGCCCACACCCTCGGCCACCTCGCCCAGGGCGAGGGCATCGGCCTTGGACTGGTCCATACGGGTGTCGAACATGTAGTCCAGGGCCGCGGTGATCAGATCCTCGCGGGTCGGGAAGTGATGCTGCGCCGCACCCCGGGATACCCCGGCCCGTTCGGCCACCACGGCGACCGTCGCCGCCGCCCAGCCCATCTCGGCCAGGCAGTCGATGGTCGCCTCCAGCAGCCGCTGCCGGGTGGCCCGGCTGCGGTCCTGCTTGGGTTCGTGGGGTGTGGCCATGGTGGCTATTCTGCCCAGCTCGGTGGACGCTTCTGAAAGAAGGCCGTCATGCCCTCGATCACATCGGCGGTGCCGAAGAAGCTGCCCGAGCGCTTGGCGAGGGTGTCGGCCTGCCGATCGAACTCAGCGAGGATGGGCGCGGAGGTGAGGCGCTTGCTCTCGGCGAGCCCCTGCGGCGAACCTTTGCGCAGGTCGGCGCGAAATCCCCGCACCGTAGCGGCCGGATCGTCGGCGGCCAGGGTGATGAGTCCGGTGCGCTCGGCCTCGGCGGCGTCGAAGGTCTCCCCGGTCTGGAAGTAGCGCGCCGCCGAGCGCGGGGTCATGCGCGGCAGCAGGGTCAGCGAGATCACGAACGGGGCCAGGCCCAGCCGCGCCTCGGTGAGCGCGAAGCTGCTGCTCCGCCCGGCCACGACGATGTCGCAGCCGGCGACCAGACCCATGCCACCCGCGCGCACGTTGCCGTCGATCTGCGCGACGACCGGCTTGGGCAACTCCAGGACGCGGCGCAGCACCGACACCATCCACCCGGTGCGGATGTCGGCCGCCGCTGCCGGATCGGCGTCGATGGCCTCGCGCAGATCCGCACCGGCGCAGAAGGTGTTGCCGGTGTGGGTGAGCACCACCCCGCGCACCGCGGTATCGGCGGCGGCTTGTTCCAGGCCCGCCAGCAACTCCGTCACCAGCCGGGACGAGAGCGCGTTGCGATTGTGCGGGGAGTCCAGGGTCAGCACGGCGAAGCCGTCGTCCTGGAACTCGTAGCGCACGAACGGCGCGTCGGGGGTGGTCTCACTCATTCAGCTCTCCTGAATCTCGTTGTCGCGCAGAACTATCGCCCGGGTCAGTACGACCGGGGCAGGCCGAGCGAGTGCTGCGCCACGAAGTTGAGCACCATCTCGCGGCTGACCGGGGCCACCCGGCCGATGCGCGCGGCGGCCAGCATGCCCGCCAGACCCACATCGGAGGTCAGGCCCGCGCCGCCGTGCGTCTGGATGGCCTGGTCCAGCGCCTTGATACTCGCTTCGGCCGCCGCGTATTTCGCCATGTTGGCCGCCTCGGCCGCGCCGAAGTCGTCACCCGAGTCGTACAGGTGCGCGGCCTTCTGCATCATCAGCTTCGCCAGCTCCAGCTCGATCTTGACCTGGGCCAGCGGATGCGAAATGCCCTGGTGCGCTCCGATCGGCGTCTTCCACACCGTGCGCTCCTTGGCGTAGGCCACGGCCTGATCGATGGCGTAACGGCCCATGCCGACCGCCATGGCCGCACCCATGATGCGCTCGGGGTTCAGGCCCGCGAACAGCTGCCCGAGCGCGGCGTCGGCCTCGCCGACCAGCGCGGTCGCGGGCAGGCGCACATCGTCCAGGAAGAGCGTGAACTGGTTGTCCGGCTCGATGATGTCCATCTCCTGCTTCGTCTTCACGAAGCCGGGGGCGTCCACCGGGACGATGAACAGCGCGGGCTGGAGCTTGCCGGTCTTGGCGTTCTCGGTCCGCGCGACGATGAGCACCGCGTCGGCCTGATCCACACCGGAGATGTAGATCTTGCGGCCGGTGAGCAGCCAGTCCTCGCCGTCCCGGCGCGCGGTGGTGGTGATCTGGTGCGAGTTCGAGCCCGCGTCCGGCTCGGTGATGCCGAAGACCATCTTGGCCGAGCCGTCGGCCAGCTTGGTCAGCCAGTGCTGCTTCTGCGCGTCGGTGCCGAACTTGCTGATGATGGTGCCGCAGATCGCGGGCGAGACCACCATGAGCAGCAGGCCGCAGCCGCGGGCGGACAGCTCCTCCTGCACCAGCGCGAGCTCGTAGATGCCCGCGCCACCACCGCCGTACTCCTCGGGCAGGTTCACGCCCAGGAAGCCGAGCTTGCCCGCCTCGTCCCACAGCTCGTCGAAGGGCTCGTTCTTGCGGGCCTTGGGTCCGGCGTAATCGCGGAAGTTGTACTTGGCGGCCAGTTTGGACACCGCGTCGCGCAGCGCCTTCTGTTCCTCGGTTTCGACGAAACTCATTGCCTACTCCTGGTTTTCGCTGTCTTCGGATTCCGCCTGGACCACGGCGAGTACCGCGCCCACTTCGACCTGCTGCCCCGCGCTCACAGTGAGTTCGGTGAGAACGCCCGCGCTGGGCGCGGCGATGGTGTGCTCCATCTTCATCGCCTCCAGCCACAGGATGGGCTGGCCCTTCTCCACCCGGCTGCCGACCTCGGCCGCGACGCGAATGACCGCGCCCGGCATCGGGGCCAGCAGCGAGCCCTCGGCCACCTGATCGGCCGGATCCTCGAACCGCGGCAGCCGGCGCACCGACACCGGGCCGAGCGGGGAGTCCACCGCCACCAGATCGCCGTAGCGGGCCACGGCGAAGCGGCGGCGCACCGGCCCGCGCTCGCCCGGCACCAGCAGCGTCACCGAATCCGGTGTGGCCTCGATCAATTCGAGCCCGGCGAAGCCGTCGACCTCGAGCCCGGATCGGGTGATGCGGTACCGGACCTCGTGCTTACCGCTGACCCGGCTCTCGTACGACTTGGACTGCGGCTGCGACGCCAGATTGCGCCAGCCGCTGGGGACGCCGGAACCGACCTTGGCGGCCTTGCGATTCGCGGCGGCCTCGGCCAGCGCGGCCGCCACGATCGAGAGCGCCTCGTCCGACTCCGAGGCCAGCGGCGCGGCGAGCGCGTCGAGCCCGTGGGTGGCGAAGAACGCGGTGTCGGTGTCCCCGGCCAGGAACGCCGGATGCCGCAGCACCCGCACCAGCAGATCGCGGTTGGTGACCAGACCGTGAATCTCGGCCCGCTGCAACGCCGATGCCAGCAGATGCGCGGCCTCGTCGCGGGTCTCGGCGAAGGAGATGACCTTGGACAGCATGGGGTCGTAGTGCACGCCCACCAGCGAACCGTCCACGACGCCGGTGTCCAGGCGCACGCCCGGCTCGGTCAGCACGGTGAACTCACCGATGGTGCCCGGGATCGCGAGCCTGTGCACCGGGCCGCTCTGCGGCTGCCAATCGTGCGCGGGATCCTCCGCGTACAGGCGCACCTCGATGGAATGCCCGCGCATGGCTGGCTGGGTGGCCGGCAGCGGCCGCCCGGCGGCGACCTGCAGCTGCAGGCGCACCAGATCCAGGCCGGTGACCTGCTCGGTGACCGGATGCTCCACCTGCAGACGGGTATTCATCTCCAGGAAGAAGAAATCGCCCTTCTCGTCGGCCAGGAATTCGACGGTGCCCGCACCCTCGTAGCCGATGGCTTCGGACGCCAGCCGCGCCGCCTCGAACAGCCGCACCCGCATCCCGTCGATCTTCTCGACCAGCGGGGACGGGGCCTCCTCGACGACCTTCTGGTGGCGGCGCTGGATCGAGCACTCGCGCTCGCCGACCGACCACACGGTGCCGTGCTGATCGGCCATGACCTGGACCTCGATGTGGCGGCCGGTCTCGAGGTAGCGCTCGCAGAACACCGTCGGATCGCCGAACGCGGAGGCGGCCTCGCGGGCCGCGCCCTCGATCTGCTCGGTGAGCTCGGACAGTTCGCGCACCACGCGCATACCGCGCCCGCCGCCGCCCGAGGACGCCTTGATCAGCACCGGCAGCATGTCGGCGGTGACCTCGGCGGGATCGAGCTGCTTGAGCACCGGGACGCCGGCGGCGTCCATCATCTTCTTGGACTCGACCTTGGAGCCCATCTGCTCGATGGCCTGGACCGGCGGGCCGATCCACACGAGCCCCGCCGCGATGACGGCTTTCGCGAATTCGGCGTTCTCGGAGAGGAATCCGTAGCCGGGGTGGATGGCGTCGGCGCCGGCGGCCAGCGCCGCCTCGATGATCAGCTCACCGCGCAGGTAGGTCTCGGCCGGGGTGTTGCCGGGCAGCCGGATGGCGGCGTCGGCCTCGGCCACGTGCGGGGCCGCGGCATCGGCGTCGGAGTAGACCGCCGTCGTGCCGATACCCATCCGGCGACAGGTCGCGAACACCCGCCGCGCGATCTCGCCACGGTTGGCGACCAGAACGTTCGTAATCTCCATACCGGCACTCACATTCGGAAGACGCCGAAGCCCTCGGCGCCCTTGATCGGGGCATTGTGGATGGCGGACAACGCCATTCCCAATACCGTGCGGGTGTCGCGCGGGTCGATGACGCCGTCGTCGTACAGGCGGCCCGACATGAACATGGGCAGCGACTCGGCCTCGATCTGCGCCTCGATCATGGCGCGGATACCGGCGTCGGCCTCGGCGTCGAACGGGATACCCCGGGCCTCGTTGGCCGCGCGGCCCACGATGGAGATGACACCGGCCAGCTGCGCGCCACCCATGACGGCGGATTTCGCACTGGGCCAGGCGAACACGAAGCGCGGGTCGTACGCGCGACCACACATGCCATAGTGGCCCGCGCCGTAGGACGCGCCCATGAGCAGGGAGATGTGCGGCACCTTGGAGTTGGAGACCGCGTTGATCATCATCGCGCCGTGCTTGATGATGCCGTTCTCCTCGTATTCCTTGCCCACCATGTAGCCGGTGGTGTTGTGCAGGAACAGCAGCGGGGTGTTCTTCTGATTGGCCAGCTGGATGAACTGGGCCGCCTTCTGCGCCTCTTCGCTGAAGAGCACGCCGCGCGCGTTGGCCAGAATGCCGACCGGATAGCCGTGCAACTCCGCCCAGCCCGTGACGAGGCTGGAGCCGTACAGCGGCTTGAACTCGTCGAAATCGGAGCCGTCGACCACGCGCGCGATGACCTCGCGCGGATCGAAGGGGATCTTGAGATCGGCCGGGACGATGCCGGACAGCTCGTCCTGGTCGTACAGCGGTTCGATGATCTCCGCGGCCGGGCGCGCGGCCGGGCCCTGCTTCTTCCAGTTCAGCCGGCGAATGATGGAGCGGCCGAGGCGAATAGCGTCCTGCTCGTCGACGGCCAGGTAGTCGGCCAGACCCGAGACCCGGGCGTGCATCTCGGCGCCGCCGAGGGATTCGTCGTCGGTCTCCTCACCGGTCGCCATCTTCACCAGCGGCGGGCCGGCCAGGAAGACCTTGGAGCGCTCCTTGATCATGACCGTGTAGTCGGACATGCCGGGGATGTACGCGCCACCGGCGGTCGAGTTGCCGAAAACCAGCGCCACCGTGGGGATTCCGGCCGCGGACAGGCGGGTCAGGTCCCGGAACATCCGCCCGCCCGGGACGAAGACCTCCTTCTGCGTCGGCAGATCGGCGCCGCCTGATTCGACCAGGCTAATGCAGGGCAGCCGGTTCTCCAGGGCGATGTCGTTCATGCGCAGCGTCTTGCGCAGCGTCCACGGATTCGACGTGCCACCGCGCACGGTCGGATCCGGGGCCACGATCATGCACTCGACGCCCTCGACGACGCCGATGCCCGCGACCACGCTCGCGCCGACGTGGAAGTCGCTGCCCCAGGCCGCCAGCGGGGCCAGCTCCAGGAACGGGGAATCCTCGTCGATGAGCAGCTCGATCCGCTCGCGCGCGGTCAGCTTGCCGCGCTTGCGATGCCGGGCCACCTTCTCCGGACCGCCACCGCCGATGTTCTTGGCGTACTCGGCCTCGACCTCGCCGAGCTTGGCCGCCATCGCGTCGGCGGCGCCCTGAAAGTCCGCCGAGGCCGGGTCTACGTTCGTGCGCAGAATACTCAAGACTGGAACCCCAATCGCTTTGCCGCCAGGGCGGTCAGGATCTCGTTGGTGCCGCCGCCGATACCGAGGATGCGCACATCCCGGTACTGCCGCTCCACCTCGGACTCGCGCATGTAGCCGAGGCCGCCGAACAGCTGCACGGCCTGGTGCGCCACCCACTCGGCCGTCTCCACCGCGGTGTTCTTGGCGAAGCACACCTCGGCGATGAGATCGGTCTCCCCGCCGGCCGCGCGCTCGGCGATATGGCGGGTGTAGACGCGGGCGACGTCGATGCGGCGCGCCATCTCCGACAGCGTGTTCTGCACGGACTGACGGCTGATGAGCGGACGGCCGAAGGTCTCGCGATCGCGGGTCCAGGCCAGGGTCAGGTCCAGGCAGCGCTGGGCCTGCGCGTACGCCTGCACGGCCAAGCCGACCCGCTCGCTCACGAAAGCGCTGGCGATCTGGGCGAATCCGGAGTTCTCCGGGCCGACCAGGTTCGAGACCGGCACGCGCACATCGACATAGGACAGCTCGGCGGTGTCCGAGGCCAGCCAGCCCATCTTGTCCAGCTTGCGGCTGACGGTGAAGCCGGGCGTGCCCTTCTCCACCACGAGCAGCGAAACCCCGCCCGCGCCATCGCCTCCGGTGCGCACCGCGGTGACCACGTAGTCCGCGCGCACGCCGGAGGTGATGTAGGTCTTCGCGCCGTTGACGATGTACTCGTCGCCGTCGCGGACGGCCCTGGTGGTGAGGTGCCCGACATCGGAGCCGCCGCCGGGCTCGGTGATGGCGAGCGAGCCGATCTTCTCCCCGGCCAGGGTCGGCTTGACCCAGCGCTCGATGTGCTCGGCGTTGCCGGTGGCGGCGATGTGCGGAACCGCGATGCCGCAGGTGAACAGCGAGGCGAAGAGCCCGCCCGAACCGCCCGCGTAGTGCAGCTCCTCACACACGATGGCGGCGTCGATGGCGTCGCCGTCCGAACCGCCGACGGCCTCGGGGAACTGCACTCCGAGCAGGCCCAGCGCACCGGCCTTCTTGTGCAGCTCGCGCGGGATCTCCCCGTCGCGCTCCCAGTCGGCGAGGTACGGCAGCACCTCGCGCTCGGCGAATCCGCGCACGGTGGCGCGCAATTCGCGACGCTCGGGGCTTTCCCACATATTGACGTAGCTCACAACAGCTCCACGGGGATATCGATGTGCCGGGCCCGGAGCCATTCCCCGAGCCCCTTGGCCTGCGGATCGAAGCGGGCCTGATAGGCCACACCCGCCCCGAGCAGACCCTCGACGATGAAGTTCACGGCCCGCAGGTTCGGCAGCACGTGCCGGGTGATCGGCAGTTTCGCCGTCTCGGGCAGCAGCAGGCGCAGCTCGTCCACGGTCAGGGCGTTGACCAGCCATCGCCACTGTTCGTCGGTGCGCACCCAGACGCCGATGTTGGCGTTGCCGCCCTTGTCACCGCTGCGCGCCAGCGCGATGGTCCCGAGCGGGACACGCTCGGTCTTACCGGCCGGAAGCGGCTGCGGCAGTGCGGGTTCGGGCACGTCGGCCAGTTCCAGGGTGTCGCTCGCGGGGGCGATGTCGACCGTGCTGCCGTCGGGCAGCACCGCGATGTGCGGCACCTGCTTCGCGTCCACGTAGCCGGGAACGAAGACCCCGTAGGGCGATCCGTTGCCGGGCAGCGTGCTCAGCGAGAAGCCCGCGTAGCTCGCCAGCGCCAATTCCACGGCGACGCTGGAGAATCCGCGACCGACCTTGTTGGGGTCCGGATCGCGCACCACGCAGCGCAGCAGGGCGCTGGCCTGCTCCTCGGTCTCGGCGTCCGGGCGATCCAGGCGCGCGAGCGTCCAGTCCAGCTCGGCCGGGCGCACCGGCAGCCACGATTCCAGCTGGCGCTGTACGAGTTCGGCCTTGGCCTCGATGTCGAGACCGGTGAGGATGAACTCCATCTCGTTGCGGAAACCGCCGATGGTGTTGAGCGAGACCTTGGTTCGCGGCGGCGGAGCTTCGCCGGTCACGCCGCTGATGAGCACGCGGTCCGGGCCGTCCTGGCTCAGTTCGATGGTGTCCAGGCGGGTGGTGACATCGGGTCCGGCGTAGCGCGCGCTCTGGATCTCGTACATGAGCTGCGCTTCGACGGTGTCCACGGTGACCGCGCCGCCGGTGCCGGCGTGCTTGGTGATGATCGTGCTGCCGTCGCGGCGGACCTCGGCGATCGGGAAGCCGGGGCGGTTCAGATCCGCGATCTCGGTGAAGAAGGCGAAATTGCCGCCGGTGGCCTGGGTGCCGCACTCGATGACGTGCCCGGCCACCACCGCGCCCGCGAGCGCGTCGTAATCGGTTCGGCCCCAGCCGAAGTGCGCCGCCGCCGGTCCGACGACCAGCGCCGCGTCGGTCACCCGGCCGGTGACCACGATGTCCGCCCCGGCGTTCAGCGATTCGGCGATGCCCCACGCGCCCAGGTAGGCGTTGGCGGTGAGCGGCGAGCCGAGCCCCAGTTCGCTTGCGCGCGAGAGCAGATCGTCACCGCTCACGTACGCGATCTTCGGGGCCAGCCCCAGCTTGTCCGCGAGTTCGCCGACCTTCCCGGCCAGCCCGGCGGGATTCAGGCCGCCCGCGTTGACGACGATGCGCACGCCCTTGTCCAAAGCCGTGCCGAGGGTGCCTTCCAGCTGGCGCACGAAGGTCTTCGCGTACCCGAGGTTCGCGTCCTTCATCCGGTCCCGGCCCAGGATCAGCATGGTGAGTTCGGCGAGATAGTCGCCGGTCAGCACGTCGAGTTCGCCGCCGTCGAGCATCTCGCGCATCGCGCTCGCCCGATCGCCGTAGAAGCCGGAACAATTGCCGATCCGAATGAGCTCGGGATCGTCGGCGAGCTGACTCATTACTGGGCCTCCCTGTGCACCCGCGCGCGGCACGGCGTCCTCGCCGTGTTCGCAACCAGGGTCACACCGCGCCGGAAAAAAATCAAGCCTGCGTGCTTGTTAATTGCCGGCGATTCCGGTCCCCCGCGGAATTCACCCCGGTCGAGCCGCTACCGGAGATTTCGGACACTCCACACGCGGCCCGCGGCGGGCGGGCGCGCACCGACCGGGCAGACTCGACCCGTGACGATTCTGATGCTGGCCCTGGCCGGATTCCTGCTCGGCGGCGCCTACTCGCTGTGGAAGACCTCGCGGCCGCTGGCCTTCGGGCTGGTGAGCCTCGCGGTGCTCGCGGCCCTGGGCGCGTTCCTCTGGCGCTGAAAAAGGCGGCCCGGGAACTCCGAGCCGCCCGTCAACCCCCCGGAAATCGCTATTCGGCTTCCAGGCGGAAGATCCGCAGATCCTCCGGCACACCACTGAGCGGCGCCGCGAAGAAGCTGCGCCGATAGGGCTTGACCCCGAAGCCCAGCTGTTCGAGGGTCTCCGGCGAGAGCGCCTCCAGGGTGACCGCGGACAGCATGGTGTTGCCGTTGCCGCCCGCCGCCATGACCCGGGCCGCGATCGTGACGTCCACGCCCAGCCAATCCCCGCCGATCTCGCGCGGCGAACCGGTGTGCAGGCCCATGCGCATCTGCGGGCGGTAGCCGTCGATGGAGACGGCTGCGAGGTTCTCCTTCGCCGCGACCGCCGCCTGTAGCGCGCGATCGGCCGAGGGGAACACGGCCATCAGGCCGTCGCCCATGCGCTTGATGACCTGACCGCCGCGCTCGGCGACCGGCGGTTCGATGGCCCGGGCGACCCGGCGCAGCAGTTCCAGCGTCGCCTCGTCACCCGCGGCGAGCGACCAGCTCGAGAACGCCACCAGGTCGGTGAACATGATCGTGACGTCCTGCGGGCCCCGGCCCTTGCCGACCCGTTCCAGCATGGCCTGCCACACCTGCAGCGCACCCAGGCCCAATTCCTTGGCCGCGCTGGGCGAATCGCCGAGCGCCTTGTCCGCCGCACGGGCCACCGCTCGCGCGCCGCCCGGCCCGGAGACCGAGAGCGGATCGCCGAACGCGGGATCGCCGGGCAGATTCTCGCGGGCCTTGCGAATGACGCCGATCAGATCCCCGCGCTGATTCGCGGCGTTGACCAGGGCCGAGAGCTGGCCCGGGAAACGCGCGCCGGAACGCCGGCGGCCCGATTCGGCATCGTCGTCGGCCAGTTCGGCCGGGGTGAGGGGAATGACCACGTCACGATTGATCTTGCGAGGCTCGCGCCCGCGCGCACCGTTGACACCGCGCGACCGGCTGCGATCGGTCCCCAGTCCCTCCGTGCGGGACGCGTCGGACGCGTCTTCGCCGCCTTCGGAGGGTCGTTCGCTCACGCGGAGAGCGTATCTCAGCCCTTGATCGCCGGATGGATGAATGACCGCCACCTGACACCTCCCGATCGGTTCGAGCGGCCACACCTTTGGACCCGCCGATTGTTTGAGTGCTTTGGTTGCTGTTGCGATGCTACCCATGCCCAATTACCGGGGCCAGAAACTACGCGCCCCCTGCGACAGTATTCACATCCCGTTCATCCGGTGGGCCGCGCGACCCGGTGCGGCATCGGCCCGACGCGGGATCCGCGTCGGGCCGATGTGCCGCCGCGCCGGGCAGTGGCCGACGGCTCCCTGGGCAGGGTCTCTACGCGTCGCGCTTGTTCACCACCACCAGCGCGGCGCCGAAAACGATCGCCACGAAAGCGGCGAAGTACACCAGGCTCCCCCACGGGCCCCAGTGCCAGTTGATGACCTGCAGCTCATCCGCCGTACCCACCGTGTAGAACCGGCCGGCATTCTGAAAAGGCAAGAAAGCGCCGACATTTCGGCCGAAGCTGCCGAAGGCGCCCAGCAGGAGTTCGATGACCGTCGGGAGCAGCAGCACGATGGAGATGGCGGCCGCGCTCTGGCGGACCAGCACGCCGACGCCGATCGCGAAGACCACCGCGAGGAAGGCGTAGATCGGAACGCCGTAGAGACCGCGCGCGGTGTCGGCGTTGAGCACCAGCCCCTGCGCGGCATCACCGCCGATCGCCTTGGCCAGCGCGTATCCGAGCAGGGACACCACGCCGATGACCACCGCGCCGAAGACGCCGAGCAGGCCCGCCTTGGTCAGCAGCACCTTGTCCCGCGCAGGGGTTGCTAGAAATGTGCTGCGAATGGTTCCGAATCGATACTCACTGGTGACCGCCAGCGTGGCCATGATCATCAGCACCAGTACGCCGAAACCGCTCGTACCGCCGACCGCGCCGCTGAGGGTGATCCCCTCCTTGTCGACCGCCGCGAGCAGGGCCGCGAAGCCGAGGCCCAGCGCCACGATGATGGCCGCGCACCACCAGGGCGAACGGGTCGAGGTGAGCTTGATACGTTCCGCTGCGAGCACGCCCATCAGAGCGCACCTCCCATCACCTGGTCGAAGCCTGCACCGTGGTACTCCACCGCACCACCGGTCATACGCATGAACGCCTCCTCGAGCGAAGCCCGCTGCGGGGACAGCTCGAACAGCGTGATGTCGTGCGCGCCTGCGAGTTTGCCGACCACGTCACTGGTCACCCCCGCCACCACCAGCGCCGCGCCCTCGGTGTCCGCGGCGTCCTCGCGCACGGTCATCCCGTTCGAGGTGAGCAGGCTGCGCAGCTGATCCAGCTGCGGACTGCGCACGCGCACGGACTGTTCCGAGGAGCGCTCGATGAATTCCTTCGTGCTCACATCGGCCATGAGCTGACCCCGGCCGATGACGATGAGATGTTCCGCGGTCTGCGCCATCTCCGAGAGCAGGTGGCTCGACACCAGCACGGTGCGGCCCTCGGCGGCCAGGCGCTGCATGAAGCGGCGGATCCACAGGATGCCCTCGGGGTCGAGGCCGTTCACCGGCTCGTCGAACAGCAGCACCTTGGGATCGCCGAGCAGCGCGCCCGCCAGGCCCAGACGCTGGGACATGCCGAGCGAGAAGCCGCCCGCGTTGCGGTTGGCGACCTCGCTGAGGCCGACCAGGCGGAGCACTTCCTCCACGCGCGCCACCGGAATGTCGTTCGACGCGGCCAGCCAGCGCAGATGCGACCGGGCCGACCGGTTCGGATGCACCCACTTGGCATCCAGCAGGGCGCCCACCGATTCGAGCGGCCGTTGCAGCTCGCGGTACGGCTTACCGTTGATGAGCGCGGTACCGGAGGTCGGCGCGTCCAGGCCCAGGATCATGCGCATCGTGGTCGACTTGCCCGCCCCGTTCGGGCCGAGAAAGCCGGTCACCTGCCCCGGGCGGACAGTGAACGACAGATCCGACACAGCGACGGTTTGCCCGTAGTGTTTGGTCAGGCCCCTCAGTTCGATCATGGGGACCAGTCTTCCCCAACTGTCGTGCTCGCACTATCGACCCGAGGTCGCGCTTCGGATACACCTCGAGGATGACCCGGGGCCGCGGGGCCGGGGGTCGAGCCCCGAGCCCACACCCCGAAACCCGGACCGACGCCGCACCGCATTCCAGCCTGCTGGCAGCCGCGTGGTGATCACGGTGTGCGACATCCACCGGACGGAGGCGTACCGGCGTGGTCGAGCAGCCCGCTGTTCACGGTGTGCCGTCGACTCGGAAACCTCGCTCGCCCAAGTGGACCCGACCTGGGCCGGATCGTGGCAGCGGTCGAGATGGCACCCGTGACAACTCTGCCGGAGTCGCGCACTCGCCAGGACGCCGCGCGAGCCGCCCGGACCGAGATCAGAGCTCGGGCGAGGAGGCCTGGGCCCAGAAGCGTTTGGGGATGCGGCCCGCCGCGCGGGCGAGGCGGCCCGCTTCCACGGCGTGCGCCATGGCCTTTGCCATCAGGGCGGGTTGGCGGGCTCGGGTCACGGCGGTGGCGAGCAGGACCGCGGAGCAGCCCAGTTCCATGGCCAGGGCCGCGTCGCTGGCGGTGCCGATGCCGGCGTCCAGGATGACCGGGACGTTCGCGGCGGCCACGATCATCTCGATGTTGTGCGGATTGCCGATGCCGAGGCCGGTGCCGATGGGCGAACCCAGCGGCATGACGGCCGCGCAGCCGATGTCCTCCAGGCGGCGCGCCAGTACCGGATCGTCGTTCGTGTACGGCAGCACGACGAAGCCGTCGTCCACCAGTTGCTCTGCGGCGGCGACCAATTCGATGGCGTCGGGCAGCAGGGTGCGCTCGTCGGCGATGACCTCGAGTTTGACCCACTCGGTAGCCAGGGCCTCGCGCGCGAGCTGGGCGGTGAGCACGGCCTCGGCGGCGGTGCGACAGCCCGCGGTGTTGGGCAGCGGGGCGATCTCGAGCTTCTTCAGCAGGTCGAGCACGCCGGTGCCGCCGGCCGCGTCCACCCGGCGCATGGCGACGGTGGTCAGCTCGGTGCCCGAGGCGATCAGGGCCTCCTCCAGCACCGAAAGGCTCTCCGCGCCACCGGTTCCCATGATCAGCCGGGAACCGAACTCGCGGCCCGCGATGACCAGCGGATCGGCGCCGCTAGCCACCCTGCACCGCCGTCAGCACCTCGAGTTCCCAGCCGCGCTCGACCGGCTCGTCCCAGCGCGACTTGGGGAACAGCGCGCCGTCCACCGCCACCGCCACGCCCTGGCAGGGCAGGTTCAGCGCCTCCAGCACCGCACGCACCGACGGCGCTTGCGCGAATTCGTGCTCCTCACCGTTGACGGTGATGGCGACCGGGATAGCGGTCATCGGATTCCTCCTGGGTGGATCGGGATGGAAGGGGCAGACCGTGGGGGTTGCGCGGCATGCGGCGGCTCCGGCTCGCGCGCAGCGGAATCCGCGACGATGCCTGCGCCGGAACCCCGGGCACCGCTCGGCCCGGAATGCGGGGCAGCGCTCGCCCCGGGGTATGAGACAGCGCTGGCCTCGGAAGATGGCACACCGCCGGAACCGGCCGGGGCGTGACCGCGAGGACTGTCCGCACCCGTATCGGGTCGGGTGAAGCGCCCCGGATCCGCGGCACGCGCGGCGGGGAGGACGGATCCGGCGAGCAGCTCGACGACCGCGTCGGCGGTGACCGGGACACCGAGAATGCCGTTGCGGCCGTGCCCGGTCGCGGCGATCACGCGCTCGTGGAGATAGCCGATGAGCGGCAGGTTGTCCGGCGAGCCGGGCCGCGAACCCGCCGTGGCCTCGGCGAATTCGTACTCGCCGATGCCGGGGAAGACCGCTTCCGCGTCGGTGATGAGGTCGCGCACGCCGGCGACCGTGACGGCGGTGTCGAATCCGGCCTCGTATTGCGTTGCGCCCAGCACGATTCCGTCACCGCGCGGCACCAGGTAGATGGGCCTGCCGTGCACCCGGGCACGAATCACGTGACGCGGCTGGGCCGGTGCGCTGGGGCGGCGGCGCAGGCGGAGTATCTCCCCCTTGACCGGTCGTACGGGCAGTCCGGGCCACAGCTCGGCCGAGGCGGCGCCGGCGGCCAGCACGATGCGATCGTGCGGCAACTCGCGCAGCACGCGCACTCCCGCAACCTCGCCGCCGGCGGCAAGCTCCGGGTCGCCGGCGCGGGGCTCGGCCACCACGCGTTCGGTCCGGAACTCCACCCCGGCCCGCGCGCACGCGTCGCGCAGGGCGGCGACCAGGGCCCGGTTGTCCACCGCGGGCTCATCGGCGGCCAGCAGCCCGGCGCGCACCGTCCGGCCCAGACCCGGTTCCGCCGCGCGGACTCCGGCACGATCGAGCAGGCGCAGGCGCTCGGTTCCCGCCGGGACAGGCGCCACGTCACCGCCGGACGGCGAAACCGCTTCCGGCACAGCCGAATCGGGCGCGGCGGTGGCGGCCTGGAAGCCGGGCAGCTCGTGCGCGTTCACCCAGTCGGCGACGGTGCGCAGGTCGGTGACGTCGGCGCTGTCCAGGGCCACGGTCAGGGTTTCGCGGGCGGTGAAGAGCTCGATTCCGGTGGCCGCGGTCAGGCGGGCGGCGAAGTCGGGCCAGCGGGCCAGGGACGCCGCGCCGAACTCCAGGGCCGCGTCCTCGCCGGGCCAGCCCTCGGACAGGGGTGCGAGCATGCCGCCCGCGACCCAGGACGCGCCGGCGCCGATCGCGGGGTCGAACAGTGTGACCGTCCAGCCCGATTCGGCGGCCCGCCATGCGATCGAGAGACCGATCACACCGCCGCCGACGACGGCCAGAGTCCGCATCCGGTTCCACCTCACCACTGCCCGGGTTACAGCCCCGGGGCCTGCACTGACAGCGATAACGAGCGCGAAGATCGCGTTCTTCGAACGACCGCATCACGCATGAGACGCGGCTGCGTTTCGTTTCGCCCCACCAAGGTATCGCGACTAGCGTCGAGCCCGTGCAACCCTCCCACCCGAACAGACCCGCATCGCCGCGGGAACGCCTGGCCGCGGCCCGGCTGTACCTGTGCACCGACGCGCGCCGGGAGCACGGTGACCTGGCCGCCTTCGCCGAAGCCGCGCTCGCCGGGGGCGTCGACATCATTCAACTACGGGACAAGGGTTCGCCGGGCGAGCAGCAGTTCGGCTCGCTCGAGGCCAAGGCCGAACTCGGCGCGCTGGCCGAACTGAAAGCCGCCGCCCGCAGACATGGCGCGCTGGTCGCGGTGAACGACCGCGCCGACATCGCGCTCGCCGCCGGCGCCGACGTCCTGCATCTGGGTCAGGGCGATCTACCGCCCTGGTACGCCCGCCGCATCCTGGGCCCCGACGTGGTCATCGGCCGCTCGACCCACAATCGCGCACAGGCCGGCCTCGCCGCGATCGACGAACACATCGACTACTTCTGCACCGGCCCGGTCTTCGCCACCCCCACCAAACCGGGCCGCCAGGCGTCGGGCATCGACCTGGTCCGCTCGACCGCCGACTCCCACACCAGCCGCCCCTGGTTCGCGATCGGCGGCATAGACGACCAGCGCCTCCCCGAGGTCCTCGCCGCCGGTGCGACCCGAATAGTCGTGGTACGCGCGATCACTCACGCTCGCGACCCCGAGGCCGCCGCCCGCGCCCTCAAACAACGGGTCCTGGACAACAGCGGCTACTGAACGACCCGCCCCGCGGGTTCCAGGCGGATCGGGACGCCGTTCAGGTGTGCCATGCCCGCCAGACGTTCCACGTCGGTGAGGGCGCTGGACATCAGGTCGTTCACGTTCGCGCCGCCCGCCGCGTTGGCGCGCTGCCAGCCGCCGCTGTGGCCCCAGCCGTGCGGAATCGCCACCGTGCCCTCGGTCATGTCCTCGGTGCAGCGGGCCACGACCTCGATCGAGCCGTGCGGTGAGGTGACCCGGCAGCGGTCGCCATCGGAGATGCCCGCGACCGCGGCGTCCTTGGGATTCACCCGGGCCGCGTGTTCGCGATGGCCGCGCATGAGCGGTTCCACGTTGTGCATCCAGGAGTTGTGCGACTTGAGCTCGCGCAGGCCGATCACGCGCAGGGGGTACGCGGGGTCCACCGGATCGGGGGTCAGATCGCGCAGTTCGGCGCGAATCTCCGGGGGCGCCAGGTGCACTCGGCGATCCCGGTGCTTCACCACGTCGGCGAGCACGCCGGTCTCGACGTCCTCCGCCAGGACCACCCCGTGCGGGTGGCGGCGCAGCATCGCCAGGCTCAAACCGTTGCGGCGCAGGCCGAATCGATCGCCGTAGGGCCCGACGCGCAGGGCCAGATCCACCAGCAGCCGCGGGGTCGGGCGCACCGCGCCGCCACCGGGCAACCGGCGGCGCAGCGCGCTCAGCAGCCTGCCCGGCGCGTCGGGCCCGATCACGAAGGGCTGCACCCCGATTCGGGTGGCGATGTCGTCGATGATGCGCCATTCCTCACGGGCCTCACCGGCGGGCTCCAGCACCCGCTCGGTGTACTGCGTGTACGGGGTCGGCGCGAGCGCGGTGAAGGGCAGCGGAATGTCGTCGCGCTCCAGGAAAGTCGTCGCGGGCAGGATGTAGTCCGCGGTGCGATTGGTCTCGGTGACATACAGGTCGATGGACACGAACAGGTCCAGATGCCCCAGGGCGTCGGCCAATTCGCGGCCGTTGGGCAGCGACGACACCGGATTGCCCGCCGAGGTGAACAGCGCCCGCAACCGCCCCGGACCCGGCGTGGTGATCTCCTTGGCCATGATCGCGGCCGGGAAGGTGCCGAGCACGTCGGGGAAGTCGCCGATCCGCGACCGCGATTTGCCGTAGCGGATCAGGCCGAGCCGGGCGTTGAGCTCGGAGACCGCCACCAGTTCCCGGCCGAACACCGAACCGCCGGGCGCGTCGAGGTTGCCGGTGACCAGGGCAAGCGCGTCGATGAGGAAGGCCACCAGGGTCGCGTGCCGCCCCAGGCAGGTGCCGGTGCGCCCGTAGATCGCGGCCGAGACGGCGCCGGCCAGGTCGCGGGCGAGCGTGCGCACCCGGTCCGGGTCCAGACCGGTGACCGCGGCGGTCGATTCGGGGGTGAACCGGGCGACCGCCGCCCGCAGCTCCGCCACCTGCGCGGCCTGACGCCGCAGCGCGCGCTCGTCCGCCAGGCCCTCGTCGAAGATCACCTGCAGCAGCGCGGCCAGCAGCCAGGCGTCGCTGTCCGGGCGCACCCCGATGTGTTCGAACAGCCGGGCGGTCTCGGTCCGGCGCGGGTCGACCACCACCACGCGCCCGCCGCGCGCGGTGATCGCGGTGAGCTTGTCCCGCACGCGCGGCGCGCTCATGGCACTGCCGTGCGAGACGAGCGGATTCGCGCCGAGCATGAGCAGGAAGTCGGTGCGGTTGAGATCCGGCACCGGCACCGTGGTGAGCGAGCCGTACAGCAGATGACTGGCCACGAACCGGTTGTTGATGTCCTGCGAGCCCGCCGAATACACGTGCTTCAAACCGGCCGCCAGCTGAAAACCCACCAGCCACAGGGTGTGCGAGTAGGAGAACGAGGACGGATTGCCGAAATACCAACCGAGACTGTCGCGCCCGTGTTCGCGCGTGATGGCGCGCAGCCGCCGGCCGATGTCGTCCATCGCCTCGTCCCAGCTGACTCGTTCGAAGCCGTTCTCGGTGCGGCGCAAGGGGTATCGCACCCGATCCGGGTCGTTCTGCACCTCGGTGAACGCGATGCCCTTGGGACAGGCGTTGCCGCGCGAGAGCGGATGTTCCTTGTCCGCGCGCAGGCGCACCAGCTTGCCGTCCTCGACGGTGGCGATCAGTCCGCAGAGCGGCTCACAGATCCGGCAGTAGGTGGGAACTTCGCGCGTGCTCACGCCATCAAGACAACACCTGCGCGAGAGTGAGGAACAACACATTTCCGGCCAGATCGGCGGCTGCCGCCGGGCCGGACGCGGGCTCGGCCGCACCGATCCGGGCGGTGCGGGCCGTGTCGTCGGCGGCATGCCCGTTGCCGCCGGGCAGCAACCACAGGAACCCGCCGTCGGCCAGGTCCAGGGTCCGGGGCAGCGCCGCGGCCACGGCCGCGGGATCGTCGACCCCGTCCAGGCTGACCCGGGTCGGGATCGCCCGCAGCGCCGGCCACGCGGCCGCGAAACCGGGGTGCAGCAGGCGCGCCTCGACCTGGTCCTCCGGAATCCACGCCAGTTCGCGGCTCTCGATGTTGCCGCGCAGCTTCAACTGCTGGGCGCTGTCGGCGATGACCGTGGTGTACGTCCAGCCGCTGGGCGCGGTCGAGGTCACCCGGGAACCGCGCACCCGAATCGCGCCCGAGGTGATGCCCGCCTCCTCCTCGGCCTCGCGGACCGCGGCGTGCACACTGGTCTCGTGACTGTCCCGCGCTCCGCCGGGCAGCGCCCAGGTGCCGCCCTGATGACTCCACGCCGCGCGATGCTGCAGCAGCACCGCCGATCCGCCGTCGGCGAGCGGGGCGCGCAGCAACAGTCCAGCGGCGCCGAAACGACCCCAGTGGCGGGTGCCATCGGGGCTCTTCGACCAACCGTCGCCGTCACCACGCATACGTCAAATCCCATCGTCGGTCCCCGTCGCGCACGGCGCCGGGTCTTCCCGCGTCACGGCACGGGTACATCCACAATAAGCTCAACCGACAGCAAGTAGCCGTTCGTACGAATTCGGTCAGTGGGAGGTGAGCATGGCTCGCACCGAGCAGCTGCGGCTCGACGAGTTGTCGCCGCGCGCCACGCTCGCCGCCGTCCGGGAACGGCTGGCGGCCACCGAGTTGCGCTCCTTCGCGCAGTCCTCGCCCGCCAAACTGCTCGCCGTCGGGCTGGTGCTGCTGGGTTTGTGCGTGGCCGCGGGCACGGTCACCGCCGGCGCGGTGACCGACCGGCAACACGCCCTGGACGTCCTGCTCGACGAGTCCGAACCGGACGCCAATTCGGCCCAGCGGCTCTACACCTCGCTGTCGGTGGCCGACGCCTCGGCCGGTACCGCGTTCATCTCCGGCGGGCTCGAACCCAAGCCCGTGCGCGACCGCTACAACCAGGCGCTCGGCGAGGCCGCCGCGGAATTGGTGACGCAGTCCAATCGCAGTGGGGACGACGAGGATTCGTACCTGCGCACCGGCATCGCGACCGGGCTGCCGGTGTACAGCGGGGTGGTGGAGACCGCGCGCGCCAACAATCGCAGCGAGCTGCCGGTGGGCGCGGCGTACCTGAGCGAGGCGTCCAACCTCATGCAGTCGACGCTGCTGCCGATGGCCGCCGAGCTGCAGGCGCATCGCGCCGCCGCCATCACCGCGACCCAGCGCAGCCACGTGCGCCCGCCCTGGCCCGCCATCGTGCTGCCACTGCTGGTGGTGGCCACGCTGATCGCCGCGCAGTGGTTCCTGTTCCGGCGCTGGCGCCGGGTATTCAACCCGGGTCTGCTGCTGGCCACGACCACCATGGTGGTGCTGCTGTCCTGGACGGTCATCGCGGGCGTGTTCTCCGCGGTGGCCACCACGCAGTCGCGCGACGACGGCAGCGTGCCGACCGCGGCGCTGACCCGCAGCCGCATCCTGGCCCAGCAGGCGCGCACCGCCGAGACCCTCAAACTCGTACGGCGCGACGCCGGAACCGAATACGACCGCACCTACGACGCGGCCATCGCCGAGTTGAGCTCGATCCTGTCCGGCTACGCCGGTGATCAGCCGGGCGCGGCGCAGGTGCGGACCGCGAACGACGCACTGGGCCGCTGGCGCGCGGCCCACCAGCGCATGAACGAGGCGCTGTCCAAGGGTGATTTCGTCGGCGCGGGCGCGGTGGCGACCGGCCCGGGCACGAACGAGGCCGCGGCCCAGGTCGACGCCCTGGACACGGCCCTCGCGGACGGCATCGGCGATGCCCGGAACACGCTGCGGGACAAAACCTCCCGGGCAGCGCGCGCCCTGGATCTGCTCGGTCCCGGCGCGCTGGTGCTGAGCGCCGCCGCCGCCGTCTTCGTGGCGGCGGGCCTGTGGCCGCGACTACGGGAGTACCGATGAGCCGAAGACGACTATCCCGGGGCGCCGGCCGGCCGGCGCGATGTAGTGCGCGAAACCTGGTGCGGCCCACCGCCGTCGCGTTCGCGGCGCTGGCGATCACCGTGACCGCGGGCTGCGGGTCCGATTCCGCTCCCCCGCCGCAGTCCACCCGCGTCCCCAGTTACGTGGAACCGCCGCTGCCCTCGGGCGCCATTGCGGCCCAGACGCATTCGGCGCTGCCCCCGGTGAACGAGACCTGCGCCGACCCGACCGCGAGCCTGCGCCCGTCCTTCGCCAAGGACGGCGCGAACGTCAGCGCCATCCGGGCGCGCGGCAGGCTGCTGGTCGGGCTCGATCCGGGCAGCAATCTGTTCAGCTTCCGCGACCCGACCACCGGCGCGCTCGACGGGTTCGACGTCGACATCGCCCGGGAACTGGCCAGGGACCTGCTCGGGGACCCCGAGCTCATCGAGTACCGCATCCTCGGCTCGGCCGATCGCGAACGCGCGCTGCAGGAACGCACCGTCGACGTGGTGGTCAAGACGATGACCATCACCTGCGAACGGCGCGAGCACGTGGCGTTCTCCACCTCGTATCTGCAGGCGCACCAGCGGGTGCTGACCGCCAAGACCTCGGGTATATCCGGGCTCGGCGATCTGGCCGGCAAGCGGGTGTGCGTGGTGCGCGGCACCACCTCCCTGGACCGCATCCGGCGCGAACAACCCGCCGCGTCCATCCTGACCGTGCCCAGCTGGGCGGACTGCCTGGTCGTACTGCAGCAGCGCCAGGTGGACGCCATCAGCACCGATGACACGCTGCTGGCCGGCCTCGCCGTCCAGGATCCGATCACCCACGTGGTCGGCCCCGACCTGAGCACCGAGCAGTACGGGATCGGCATGCCCAAGGACGCGGACGATCTGGTCCGGCACGTCAACGCGACCCTGGAGCGCATCCGCGCCGACGGCACCTGGAACCGCGTCTACCAGCACTGGCTGGCGGGCCCGCTCGGCGACGCCGCCGTCCCCCCGCCGCCCCGCTACCGGGATGCCCCATGAGCGGGGACGAGACCACCGCACCCGAAACCGGCGGGAACGAGCAGGACGGGCGCCGCGAGGCCGGCGAACACGGACCTGGCCCGGCCACCAGGGCTACGCCTCGCCCCGAGACATCCGGCCCCGCAACCCAGTTCACCACGCGCGAGGCCGACGAGCCGGGCACCCCGAGCACCTCGGATCCGGGTCCGGCAACGCAGGCGACCCTGCGATTCGTGAACACCGCGGCCGGCACTGCCGAGCCGGCCACGAGGTCTGGGGATAACGCGAAGGCCAGCAGCACCACGGAATCCAGCGGCACCGCAAAGTCCGAAGGCACAACAGAATCCGGCAACGGCACAGAATCCGACGGCAACGCGAAGTCTGGCGGCACCGCGGAATCCAGCGGCGCTGCGGAATCCGGCGGCACCGCGACGCGGGCCACCCCGCGCGAGGACAACTCCGGCCCGGCGGCGACCGCGGCGGCCGAGCGCGTCCCGCCAGGCGGGGACCTGCCGGGATTCCGGTGGCCCACCGAGGGCGAGGCCGCGAACTCCGGGGGCGGGCAGGGCACCGCGCCCGAGACCGCGAGCCGGTCCGAGGGGGAGGCGCGGACCCCGACCCGGCCGTCCCAGCGCACCGCGCGCTTGGCGCGGCCGCGACCGCTGGTGCGGCGGCTGGGAGCCGGGCTGGTGCCCATCCCCGCGGTGGAGCCGGTGGAGCCCGAGCGCGCTGTGCTGGCCGATCCGGTGGTGGCCCAGGGCCGCCGATTCTGCTGGCGCTGTGGGAAACCCGTGGGCCGGGCCACCGCCGGGCGGGCCGCGACGGCCGCGGGCACCTGCGACACTTGCGGGGCCGCCTTCGACTTCCGGCCGTCGCTGTATCCGGGCGACCGGGTCGCGGGCCAGTACGAGATCCAGGGCTGTATCGCGCACGGCGGGCTGGGCTGGATCTACCTGGCCATCGACCGGAACGTGAGCGACCGCTGGGTGGTGCTCAAGGGCCTGCTGCACTCCGGCGACGCCGAGGCGCAGGCGGTCGCGCTGGCCGAACGGCAGTTCCTGGCCGAGGTGGTGCACCCCAGCATCGTCAAGATCCACAACTTCGTGGAGCACCCCGGCCCGGACGGGTCGCCGGTCGGCTACATCGTCATGGAGTACGTGGGCGGGCACTCGCTGCGCGATCTGCTCGATCAGTATCGGCGCCCGCAGCGTATGCCGATCGCCGAGGCCATCGCGTACGTGCTCGAAATCCTTCCGGCCCTGGACTATCTGCATTCGGTCGGCCTGGCCTACAACGACCTCAAGCCCGACAACATCATGGTCACCAGCGACCGGGTGGAACTCATCGACCTGGGTGCGGTCGCCCAGTTCGAGGCCTACGGAAACCTCTACGGCACCAGGGGTTTCCAGGCCCCGGAGATCGCCAGGACCGGGCCGACGGTGGCCTCGGACATCTACACGGTCGGCCGTACGCTCGCGGTGCTCACCCTGGATCTGCCCATGGAGAAGGGCGCCTACGTCGAAGGCATCCCGGAACCCGAATCCCAGCCGGTGCTGGCCCAGCACGAGTTCTTCCACCGGCTGCTGTTGCGCGCCACCGATCCCGACCCCGATCGGCGATTCGGCACCGCGCGGGTGCTGAGCAGCCAGCTGATGGGCGTGCTGCGCGAGATCCTGGCACTGGAGACCGGCAACGAACATCCGCAGCTGTCCACGCTTTTCAGCCCGCCGCGCACCAGTTTCGGCACCGCGGAGGTCGTCGCGCAGACCGACGGCATCATCGACGGCGTCCACCGCGACATCCTGCTGAGCCCGCACGAGGTCATGGCCGCGCTGCCCGTCCCCATCATCGATCCCGCGGACCCGTCGGCGCCGCTGCTGGCGGGCGCGGCACACCCCGAGCCGCGGCACGCCCTCGACGAACTACGCCACGCTCGCCAGCGCGCGGCGGCCGAACCCGGCGGCGCCCCCGACACTTTCGACCTGGAGGTCACTCTCGCCGAGGCCCGGGCCCACCTGGATCTGGGCGAACCCGCCGCCGCCCGCCTACTGGTGGACCGCCTCGGCGCCGATCCCGAGGAGCCGGACGACTGGCGGGTGGACTGGTACCTGGGCATGACCGAACTGCTGGAACAGGAGTACGAGCGCGCCTTCGAGCACTTCGACGCCGTCCTGCAGGCTCTGCCCGGCGAGATCGCGCCCAAGCTCGCGCTCGCGGCCACCGCCGAACTCATTCTCCAGCACTGGGATTCCCCCGATCCCGAGGAATGGCGAGCGTACGCGGAGAAGTACTACGCCACCGTCTGGCGCACGGATCGCGGCGTGGTCAGCGCGGCGTTCGGGCTGGCCCGGCAGCTGGCCGCCGCCGGCGAGGTCGCCGACGCGGTGCGCGCGCTGGACGAGGTGCCGCCCGCGTCCAGGCACTACTTCGAGGCCCGGATGACGGCGGTGCTCGTGCTGCTGCGCAGCGCGCCGGTCGGCGAACTCACCGAGGCGACCCTGCACGTGGCCGCCGCCCGGATCAAGGCGCTGCCGTCCGGGGAGAGCCGCACCGCGCAGCTGCGGGTCATCGTGCTCGGCACCGCGCTGGGCTGGTTGCAGGCGGGCCGGACACCGCGCACCGCGGAGGCCACGCTGCTGGGCGCGCCGTTCGGCGAACGAGAACTGCGGCGCGGCATAGAGTCCGGGCTGCGCGGGCTGGCGCGGTCGGCGCCCGGCCGCACCCACCGCTACGCGCTGGTGGATCTGGCCAACACCGTGCGCGCGAAATCCTGGTTCTGACGAACAGGTAATGGCGCGGGCACTGTTCTCCTGCCCGCGCCATTACCGGCTCGTTGACCGGATATCCGTACGGCGCGCCGCGGTGGGCCCCGGGGGCAGCCGGGGACCGGCGGGACCGACGAGGGCGGGTCCCTGCCGCGGGGGTGCTACACGGAATCCGGGGGACCGATGAACAGCCGGCCCGGGAACTACTGTGCCAGAGCGATTGCGAGCCGGGGGTGAAGGGGGTTCACCACACTCATCCGACCAGGTCGGCGGCCGCCCGGGCGATGGCGAGTTCCTCGTTTGTCGGCACCACCAGCACGGCCACCTCCGCGCCCGCGGGCGAGATGTACCGGGCCGAACGGTCTTTGGCCGCGTTGCGCTCGGGATCCACGGCGATGCCGAACCGCTCCAGCCCCGCCAGCGCGGCGGCGCGCACCGCGGCGGCGTTCTCCCCCACCCCGGCGGTGAACGTGATGGCGTCCACCCGGCCCAGCTCCACCAGGTAGGCGCCGATGTAGCGGCGCAGGCGGTGGATGTAGACGTCGAACGCGAGTCGCGCTGCGGCGTCCCCGGTTTCGATGAGCCTGCCCAGTTCCCGGAAGTCGTTGACCCCGGACAGGCCCTTGAGCCCGGACTGCCGATTCAGCAGCGCGTCCACGTCGTCGACGTCCATACCGGCCGTGCGGATCAGATGAAAGATGATGCCGGGGTCCAGGTCACCCGAGCGGGTGCCCATGACCAGACCTTCCAGCGGGGTCAGGCCCATGGTGGTGTCCACCGCCCGCCCGCCCCGGATCGCCGAGGCCGAGGCGCCGTTACCCAGGTGCAGCACAATCTGATTCAGTTCACCGGGCTCCCGGCCAAGGAACTCCGCGACCCGGCCGGCGACGTACTCGTGCGAGGTGCCGTGGAAACCGTAGCGGCGCACCCCGTGCGCGGCGGCGACCTTCGCGTCGATGGCGTACGTCTTGGCGGCCGGGGGCAGCCCGTGGAAGAAGGCCGTGTCGAACACCGCCACCTGCGGTACCTCGGGCAGCAGGGCCCGGGCGCTCTCGATGCCGACCACGTTGGCCGGATTGTGCAGCGGGGCAAGGGCGGACAGCTCGGTGATGGCCCGCACCACGTCGTCGGTGACCAGCGTCGGCTCGTAGAAGACCTCGCCGCCGTGCACCACGCGGTGCCCGACCGCGCCCAGTCCCTCGTCGGCCAGATCGTGCCCGCTCGCGGCGAACAGGTCGAAGACCAGCCGCAGCCCGGCGGCGTGGTCCGGCACCTCACCGTCGTGCTCGAAAGTCCGGCCGTCACTCTGATGTTCGATGGTCGGCGACCCCTCGGCCACCGGCTCACCGATGCGCTGCACCATGCCGGAGGCGATCACCTCGGCCGACTCCGCGTCCAGCAGTTGGTATTTGATGGACGAGGACCCGGAATTGATCACCAGAACCTTCACAGCGACTCCCTCTCGACCCGTCTCCCGGACACCTGTTCCCCTGTCTCCCGCACAACCGCCCGCGCCGCGGCTTTCTTCCGCCGGTGTCAGGACACGGGCTCCTGCTGGGCCTGAATGGCGGTGATGGCCACGGTGTTGACGATGTCGGCGACCAGCGCGCCGCGCGAGAGGTCGTTGACCGGTTTGCGCAGGCCCTGCAGCACCGGGCCGATCGCGACCGCGCCCGCGCTGCGCTGCACGGCCTTGTATGTGTTGTTGCCGGTGTTGAGGTCCGGGAAGATGAACACCGTGGCCTGCCCGGCCACCGCGGAGTCGGGCAGCTTGGTGCGCGCGACCGTGGGCTCGATGGCGGCGTCGTACTGAATCGGGCCTTCCACCAGCAGTTCCGGGGCCCGCTGCTGCACGAGCTTGGTGCCCTCGCGCACCTTCTCCACGTCCGCGCCCGAGCCGGATTCGCCGGTCGAGTAGGACAGCATGGCGATCCGCGGCTCGATGCCGAACTGGGCGGCGGTGCGCGCGGAGGAGATGGCGATGTCGGCCAGCTGATCGGCGGTCGGGTCCGGCACGACGGCACAGTCGCCGTAGGCCAGCACGCGGTCGGCCAGGCACATCAGGAACACGCTGGACACCGTCGAGACGCCCGGGGTGGTCTTGATGATCTCGAAGGACGGGCGGATGGTGTGCGCGGTGGTGTGCGCGGCGCCGGACACCATGCCGTCGGCCACCCCCATGTGCACCATCATCGTGCCGAAATACGAGATGTCGCCCATGGTTTCGCGGGCGCGATCCACCGTCATGCCCTTGTGGGCGCGCAGGCGCGCGTACTCCTCGGCGAACTCGTCACGCAGCGGGCAGGTGCGCGGATCCAGCACCTCGGCGGCCTCGATGTCCACGCCGAGTTCCGCGGCCCGACCGCGCACGGCCGCCTCGTCGCCCAGGATGGTGAGGTCGGCGATCTTGCGCTGCAGTACCCGCCCGGCGGCGCGCAGGATGCGATCGTCGTCGCCCTCGGGCAGCACGATGCGCTTGCGATCGTTGCGGGCCCGCTCGATCAGCTGGTACTCGAACATCTGCGGGGTGACGATGTTGGGGATCGGAATCTCGATCTGCCGCAGCAGTTCCCGCCCGTCGACCCGCTCCTCCATGAGCGCGAGCGCGGTGTCGACCTTGCGGATGCTGGACAGCGAGACCCGCCCGCGGGTGTGCACCGCGGCCTTGGCGGTCTCGAAGGTGCCCAGATCGGTGGCCAGGATCGGCAGTCGGGGCTTGAGGCCGCGCATGAGCCGGGCCACCGACTCCGGCGGCTTCATCCCGCCGTTCATGATGATGCCCGCCAGCGACGGAAAGCCCTCCGCCTCATGGGCGTTCACCATCGCCAGCAGCACGTCCGACCGGTCGCCGGGGGTGATGACCGCGACGCCCTCGCTGAGCCGCTCGAGGATGTGCTCGATGGTCATGCCGCCGATGATCACGTCGAGGGCTTCGCGATGCAGCAGTTCCGGGTCGCCGCTGTAGATTTCGCCGCCGATCGCCGCGCACAGCTCCTCCATGGTGGGCGCCTGCAGCAGCGGGACCTCGGGCAGGGTCCAGGAGGGCACCGCGCACGCCTTGCGCAGCGCCTCGGTGTCGGCCTCGAGTTGTTCGGGCGCACAGCGATTGGCGACGACCGCCACCAATTTGGCGTGCTCGGAGACGAGTTCGGTGCGGCACAGCTCCACCAGCTGGGACAGCTCGGCGGGCGTGCGGCCCAGACCCCGCACCACCAGCAGCACGGGGGCGCCGAGGTTCACCGCGATGCGGGCGTTGAAGCGCAGTTCGCTGGGACTCGCGACATCGGTGTAGTCGCTGCCCAGGATGAGCACGGCGTCGCACTGCTTGGTCATGGCGTGATAGCGCATGACGATCTCGCTGATCGCCGCGTCGGGGTCGGCGTGCACCTGCTCGTAGGTGACCCCGATGGACTGCTCGTAGTCGTCATCGGCGGTGGAGTGCTCGAGCAGCAGTTCGAGGATGTAGTCGCGCTCGGTGGCCGAGCGGGTGATGGGCCGGAACACCCCGACCCGCGGCGTCGTGGCGGCCATCGCCTGCAGCACGCCGAGTGCCACGGTCGATTTGCCGGTGTCGCCCTCGGGGGACGCGATGTACACACTGGAGACCGGTGCTGCAGCCATGATCCAGAGCCTACCGACCGTTAAGTCCCGATTCGGGCGACTATGGCGCGCAGGTGTCGCGTGCCACAGCGGCCCGGGCCGGCCGCACCCGGAAACGACGGTGGCGGGGGGCGGGGGGGGGGCCGGCGGCCCCCCCGGGGAGACGGTGGGGGGGGGGCGGTGTGGGGCG
>NZ_JBSHMS010000014.1:0-160943 GCF_053645575.1 Nocardia sp. NPDC055321 | reverse complement strand
TACATCCTCAAACACCCCGCCGGCGCCCCCCCCCCCCCCGCCACCGTGGAACGCTGTGCGGGCGTGGCTAGAGCGCGCGCAGGCGCGGCGCCAGATCCCGCTGGAACAGATCCAGGAAGCGGCGCTGATCGTGGCCCGGCGCGTGGAACACCAGGTGGTTCAGGCCCGCGTCCAGGTACGGCTTGATCTGCTCGACGGCCTGGTCCGGGTCACTCGCGACGATCCAGCGCTTGGCGATCTGCTCGATCGGCAGCGCGTCGGCCGCGGCCTCCATCTCGATCGGATCGGTGATCGAGTGCTTCTGCTCGGCGGTCAGCGAGAGCGGTGCCCAGAAGCGCGTATTCTCCAGCGCCAGTGCGGGATCGGTGTCGTACGAGATCTTGATCTCGATCATCCGGTCGATGTCCTCGACCGTGCGCCCGGCCTTGGCCGCGCCCTCGGCCACCGCGGGCATCAGCTTCTCGGTGTACAGGTCCATGCCCTTGCCCGAGGTGCAGATGAAGCCGTCACCCGCGCGGCCCGCGTACCGGGCCACCAGCGGGCCGCCCGCCGCGATGTAGACCGGGATGCCGCCCTTGGGCACGTCGTAGATCGAGGCGCCGACGGTGCGGTAGTACTGCCCGTCGAAGTCCACTCGATCGCCGGTCCACAGCGCGCGCATGAGGTCCACCGACTCGCGCAGGCGCGCGAAACGCTCCTTGAACTCCGGCCATTCGCCCTGGTAGCCGGTGGCGATCTCGTTGAGCGCCTCGCCGCTGCCGACGCCGAGCATGATGCGCTCGGGGTACAGGCACCCCATGGTCGCGAACGCCTGGGCGATCACCGCGGGGTTGTAGCGGAAGGTGGGGGTCAGCACCGAGGTGCCGAGCTGGATGCGCTTGGTGCGCTCGCCCACCGCGGCCATCCAGGCCAGCGAGAAGGGCGCGTGCCCGCCGTTGTGCCGCCACGGCTGGAAATGATCGCTGACGGTGGCGCTGTCGAGGCCGTGCTCCTCGGCCGCCACCGCGATCTCCACCAGTTCCCGCGGGCCGAATTGCTCCGCGGACGCCTTGTATCCGAGTTTGAGGTCTGTCACCGCGCCACTCCTGTCGCCTTGTTGCGCTCGTTGTGCGGGCCAACCTCCCGCTGCCGGCCGCCCGGGACGCGATGGACGCGTCGTGCCGAACGGCTTACTTCGCACCATAGTTCCGCCCCGGGCCCCGGTGTGCCGGGGGTCGCACCCGAGGTCTGCAACCGGCGCGGTCAGCGCCCGTATTCCGGTCGCCGCACCTGGCGATTCGCCCACAGCGACCGATCCGCGCGGCGGCGCGCGTCACGGGCTGCCGAAATATCGCACAGCGGGCGGCGAACGTGAAGAACGAGACAAAAAGGGCCGCGCACGGGCGCAGCTATGCGGGGGCAAATTAGACTCGGACCCGTGACCTCCACCGAAGAGCCGATCCTCTCGTACCTGACGGACATGGACGGCGTGCTGGTGCACGAGAACCACATGGTGCCCGGTGCGGACGAGTTCCTGGCCGAGTTGCGCGCCAACGACATTCCCTTCCTGGTGCTCACCAACAACTCGATCTACACCGCGCGCGACCTGCAGGCCCGGCTCCGGCACACCGGCCTGGAGATTCCCATCGAGTCCATCTGGACCTCGGCGCTCGCGACCGCGACCTTCCTCAACGACCAGCGCCCCAACGGAACCGCCTATGTCGTAGGCGAATCCGGGCTCACCACCGCGCTGCACGAGATCGGTTACGTGCTCACCGACAGCGACCCGGACTACGTGGTGCTCGGCGAGACGCGGACGTACTCCTTCGAGGCCATCACCACCGCCATCCGCCTCATCTCGGCGGGCGCGCGCTTCATCGCCACCAATCCGGACGCCACCGGACCCTCGCGCGAGGGCATCCTGCCCGCGACCGGGTCGGTCGCCGCCCTGATCACCCGCGCCACCGGCAAGGAGCCGTACTACGTGGGCAAACCCAACCCGCTGATGATGCGCTCGGCGCTGCGCCGCATCGACGCGCACTCGCAGTCCACGCTCATGATCGGCGACCGCATGGACACCGACATCATCTCCGGCCTGGAGGCCGGGCTGCGCACGATCCTGGTGACCACCGGCATCTCCACCCACTCGACGGTGGAGCAGTACCCGTACCGGCCCACCGCCATCCTGCACTCGGTCGCCGACCTGATCGGCAAGACCAAGGCGCCCTTCGACGCCTGAGGGTGCGGCCGCACCCGTGGTTCCGGCGCCGGTCCGACCCGCCGGATATCGCCGCGACGCCGCAGCCGGTCCGCCCGGATCCGCGAAGCTGTTGCACGGCAACCACTCCGGGCGGCGCCCCTAGCTCGTCGCGACCGGCCGTTCGGCGTCGAGCGCGTCCAGTGCCGCCGACAGCGTGGTGAGCGCGTCGACGATCTCGGCGAAACGCTCGGCCCCCAGGTGCGCGGCCATCCGCGCGGAGATGTCGGCGTGCTGCGGGTGAATCCGGCGCACCGCCTCGTGACCGGCCGGGGTGATGGCCACGAGTTTGGCCCGCCGGTGCAGCGGGTTCGGCCGGTATTCGGCGAAACCCTTGTCCACCAGCAGATCCGCTATCCGCTGCACGCTCTGGCGCGTGATGCCCATCGCGCGCGCGATGCCCGCCACCGGCAGCGGATCCGGCAGCACCGCGCCGAGCACCTGCCACCAGGCGGCGGTGAGCCCCGCCGGGGCGGCCAATTCCTCGGCGATGGCGAGGAATTGGCCGTTGAGCTTGAACGAGGTGATGGCCGCCGTACTGAACAGTTCCTGTTCGGAGCGCGTCATTGCTGTTCCCGTCGTACGGAGGGTCTCCCCTAGGTGGTGGCGGCCGCCGCGCGGCTCTCCTCGTAGTCGGCCAGCGCGAAGAAGCCGGCCGGATCATTGTGGCCGTAGAGCCGATGCCAGGCCTCGAGCACATGCGGTTCGAACAGGCCGAGCCGCGCGAAGATGGCGTGCGCGAAGTCGACCGGGGTGATGCCGCTCGCGGTGATGAGGTCGGCGTCGATGACGGCCGGCTCGTAGACGAAGCCCTTGCCGCCCGAATACTCGGTCATGGCAAGGTATTCCGCCGCGTTGCTGGTGTGCTTGCGCTCGTCCAGCAGCCCTTCGACCGCCATGCCCCAGGTCGCGCCGCAGATGGCCGCGACCGGCACGCCCGCCGCCAGGAACTCGCGCGCCTTCGCGCCGAAGGCCGCCAGGTCACCGCGCTCCCAGGTCTCCGAACCGGGCAGGATCAGCATCTCGCTCTCGGCCGGGGTCAGATCCGCGAGCGCGAGGTCGGGCGTGACGCGCAGTCCGCCCATGGAGGTCACCGGGTCGGTGGTCGGACCGACCGTGCGGATCTGCCAGGCGCCGGGCTCGCGGTGCCACAGCGTGCGGTTGATGTGCGCGGTGGCGTGCCCGACCTCCCAATCGGCGAAGGTGTCGTAAACGGCCAGGTGCACTGTCTTCGTGGTCATGACAGTATCCTGTCATATTTGACAGTATGCTGTCAATACTTGGACCGTGGACGACCCCGGAACTCGGGAAACACCGGGAGAGCGGCCCGGAAACGACAAGAGGGCCGGAACCTGACGGTTCCGGCCCTCTTGCCTACTACTCGAGCGGGATCAGCTCAGCGCGCGATCCAGATCCGCGATCAGATCCTCGACGTCCTCCAGCCCGATCGAGATGCGCACCACCCCGTCGGTGATGCCGATGGCCGCGCGGCCCTCCGGGCCCATGGCCCGATGCGTCGTCGTCGCCGGATGCGTGATCAGGGTCTTGGCGTCACCGAGGTTGTTCGAGATGTCGATGATCCGCAGCCCGTTGAGCACCTCGAACGCCCGCTTCTTGGCCTCGGCCTCGGGCGCGGTCAACTCGAAGGTCACCACGGTGCCGCCGCCGGACATCTGCGCCCGGGCCAGGTCGTACTGCGGGTGCGAGGTCAGGAACGGGTACTTCACCCACGCCACGGCCGGATGCTGTTCCAGGAACTGCGCGATGCGCAGCGCCGAGTCGTTGGACTGGCGCACCCGCAGCGGCATGGTCTCGAGACCCTTGAGCAGCGTCCAGGCGTTGAACGGGCTCAGCGCCGGACCGGTATGGCGCATAAGGTTTTTCACCGGGCCGTCGATGTACTCGTGCGAGCCCAGGATCGCGCCGCCGAGCACGCGGCCCTGCCCGTCGATGTGCTTGGTGCCCGAGTAGACGAGCACGTCGGCGCCGAGATCGAAGCCGCGCTGCAGCAGCGGGGTCGCGAAGACGTTGTCCAGCACCACCTTCGCGCCGGCGGCGTGCGCCAGATCGACCACCGCGCGCACGTCCACCAGGGACTGCATCGGGTTGGACGGGGTCTCGAAGAACACGGCCTGGGTGGGCACCGACAGCGCCTCGGTCCACTGGTCCAGATCCTCGCCGTCCACGAAGACGGTCTCCACGCCCCAGCGCGGCAGGATCTCGTTGGCCACCACGAAGCACGAGCCGAACAGGCTGCGCGCGGCGACCAGCCGGTCACCGTTGCCCAGCAGCGCGGCCAGCGCGGTGAACACCGCGGACATGCCACTGGCGGTCGCGAAAGCCGCTTCGGCGCCGTCGATCAGGGCCAGCCTGTCCTCGAACATGGCGACCGTCGGGTTGCCGTAGCGCGAGTACACGAAGTGCTCGATGTCGCCGGTGAAGGACGCCTCGGCGGCCTCGGCGCTCTCGTAGACGAAACCGGAGGACAGGTACAGCGCCTCGGAGGTCTCCTCGAAACCCGAGCGCCGCAGGCCACCTCGCACACTGAGCGTGGCGGGGCCGACGCCCTCGGGCAGCGGCTTGTCGAACGCGCCACCGGTGATCATGACTGCCTCCACGGAAGTCCGTCCGCGCGCCAGCCTTCGACGCCGCGGTGTCCCTGCGCGTCGAGCGCGCCCTCGAAACCCTCGAGCACATTGAACGACGGAGCGAGCCCGAGCGCGGTCGCGGCGGTCGCCGCGCCGATGGAACGCTGCCCGGAGCGACAGATGAAGATCACCGGCGCGTCCGAGTCCGCGGCCCGGTCGGCCAGCACCTCGCGGAGCTGATCGACGAACCGGGCATTGCGCGCGCCGCTGGTGTCGACCCATTCGATCAACGCCGTCGGGCGGCCGATGCCGCTGGTGTCGGGGACGCCGACGAAACGCCATTCGGCTTCGGTGCGCACATCGACCAGCACCGCATCCGGATTGTCGCGCAACAGTTCCCACGCCTGCTTCGGCGTGATGTCACCCGCGTAGCTCACTTCGAACCTCCTGTGAATCCGCACTTGCCGCACCGTTGCCCGATGCGCGGCCAGGTCGTCACCCGGAGCACCCCACCGCGGAGGAGGGTTGCCGACCAGCCAGCCGGGGCTTGGCGCTGATACTCATGACCTGGGTTGAGATTGACCGACATGGGGCCTCACTGTCAAACCGTGCGGGCGGTCAGGAATTGCACACCAGCCACGCCCCATCGGTCTTGGTGAAAGTCCAGGTCGAGGTGGAATCGCGGTCGTCGGCGCGCCAGGTCACCTGCGCGGTGGCGCGGTCGCCCTGGACATTCGGGTCGGTCAGCTTGACAAGCGTTGACTTCCCGGCCTTTTCGCCCGTCTCGGTCCGCAGCGGCGAGCGCTGTTCGTCGAAGCCCGGGCACGCGGTCGACGGATCCAGCGCGTCGGTGCCGCTGCGGGATTCGATGAAGTTGCGCGCGGACTTCGCCAGCCGATCCTTGTCTGTGACATTCTTCTCAGCCGGCGACAGCAGGGCCGAGACCACGATGCCGATGATCACCACGACCGTGACGCCGATGGCGATCAGGAACGGCAGCATGGTTCTGGACTCACGCTGATCGATACGTTCGGGCTGGTCCGCGTCCTCGCTCATGACCTTGATCATGCCTGCTCGGGGCGGGTGTCCCGGCGGCGACACCGGACCGCGCCCGGGGAGAGCATGCCCACAGTTGACCGCACCGGCGCGGGGGGTGGTCCATACCACCGATAGAATCGGCACAATTCCCCCGCGAGGCCGGGAATCGCAGTACAGAGCAGCAACGCTGCAGCTTCGGGGCCCGTAGGGTGGTTCACTCGAAGCCAGGGCGTCAACTTAGCCTAAGCTAAGAACGACGGCTGAGACTTGACGGCAAGATAGTTTTCGACCAAAGGGTGCGCGAAGAATGACCGAACAGCTTGCGGGAACCGATGCAGCGACCCGCCCGCTTCGCATTGCGATCGTGGGCGCGGGCCCGGCCGGAATCTACGCCGCCGACGCGCTGATGAAGTCCGATACCCCCGCCGGTTTCGACGGGGTGAGCATCGACCTGTACGAGCGCATGCCCGCGCCGTTCGGTCTGATCCGCTACGGCGTCGCGCCCGATCACCCGCGCATCAAGGGCATCATCACCGCCCTGCACAAGGTCCTGGACAAGCCGCAGGTCCGCCTGCTCGGCAACATCGACTACGGCGTCGACATCACCCTGGAAGACCTGCGCACGTTCTACGACGCGGTCATCTTCTCCACCGGCGCCAACGCCGACCGCGCGCTCGAGATCCCGGGCATCGACCTGGACGGCAGCTTCGGCGCGGCCGACTTCGTCTCCTGGTACGACGGCCACCCGGACGTGCCCCGCGAATGGCCGCTGCACGCGGAGAAGGTCGCGGTCCTGGGCGTCGGCAACGTCGCCCTCGACGTCGCGCGCGTGCTCGCCAAGACCGGCGACGAACTGCTGCCGACCGAGATCCCGCCGAACGTCTACGACGGTCTCAAGGAGAACAAGGCCGTCGAGGTCCACGTCTTCGGACGCCGCGGTCCCGCGCAGGCCAAGTTCACCCCGCTCGAGCTCCGCGAGCTGGACCACTCCCCGACCATCGAGGTCATCGTCGATCCCGAGGACATCGACTACGACGAGGGTTCGGAAGCGGCTCGCCGCCACTCCAAGCAGGTCGACATGATCTGCAACACCCTCGAGCAGTGGGCCATCCGCGACGTGGGCAACCGCCCGCACAAGCTCTTCCTGCACTTCTTCGAGAACCCCGCCGAGATCCTGGGCGACGCCGACGGCAAGGTCATCGGCCTGCGCACCGAGCGCACCGCCCTCGACGGCACCGGCAACGTCAAGGGCACGGGCGAGTTCAAGGACTTCGACGTCACCGCGATCTACCGGGCCGTGGGCTACCTGTCGCAGAACATCCCCTCGCTGCCCTTCGACGACCAGGCGGGCACCGTGCCCAACGAGGCCGGTCGCGTGCTGGGCAACGAGGACGCCGACGGCGCCGAGCGCTACGTGCCGCAGACCTACGTCACCGGCTGGATCAAGCGCGGCCCGGTCGGCCTCATCGGCCACACCAAGGGCGACGCCAACGAGACCATCGCCTGCCTGCTGGACGACGTCGCGAACTTCGTCCCGGCCCCGAAGCCCGAGCTCGAAGCCGTCACCGAGTTCCTCGAGGGCAAGGGCATCCCCTTCACCACCTGGGCCGGCTGGTACCGCCTGGACGCGCACGAGCGCGCCCTGGGCGAGCCCGAGGGCCGCGAGCGCGTGAAGGTCGTCGAGCGCGAGGACATGCTGCGGGCCAGCGAGCCGGACAAGGTTTCCTGATCAACCGTTTCCTGACCGCCTGACCTGGCCGAATCCGCCAGGTGGACAAGGTCTTACGCACTTGTCACCGTCTCGAGGCATGCTGATCAAGTGTTCGATGCCCATGTCCACATCATCGATCCGCGGTTTCCGCTGATCGAGAACGAAGGCTACCTACCCGACCCCTACACCATCGCCGACTATCGGCGGCGCATGTCGCGCTTCGATATCGACGGCGGTGCGGTGGTCAGCGGGTCCTTCCAGGGCACCGATCAGAGCTATCTCCGGGCAGCCCTCGCCGAACTGGGCGCGGGCTGGGTCGGGGTGACCAATCTGGACGTGGACGCCACCGACGCCGAGATCGTGGATCTCGACCGCGCGGGGGTGCGGGCGCTGCGGTTCAACCTCAAGCGCGCGGGCGGGGACATCGTCGGGCTCACCATGCTCGCGCTGCGCGCCTACGACCTCGTGGGCTGGCACGTGGAGCTGTACATCGACGGTTCCATGCTCGGCTCGCTGGAGCCGGTCATCACCAAGCTGCCCCGGCTCTCGATCGACCACATGGGCATGTCCGACGAATGCCTGCCGTACCTGCTGAACCTGGTCGATCGGGGCGCCAAGGTGAAGGCGTCCGGCTTCGGGCGGGTCTCGATGGACGTGGCCTCGGCGCTGCGCAAGATCCACGCGGTCAGTCCCGAGGCCCTGATGTTCGGCTCCGATCTGCCGGGCGCGCGGGCCGGTCGCCCGTTCCGCAACACCGATATCGACGTCATCGCCGAGACCGTCGGCGGTGATCTGCACCGGGTGCTCGAGGACAACGCGCGCGCCTTCTACCGGCTGCCCGCCAAACAGCGGCCCGTCGTCCCGCCCGCGCCGGCCCGGCCGCGGCACGGACCGGACGCGCCGACGCTGCGACTGCACCGCTCCGAACTGCCGAAACCGCCTCCGCCGGACACGATTCCGTTCCGCCGGATCGAGCGCTGACCGAATTCGGTTCGCGCACCGGCGGATTCCCGCGTCCCTGTCCGGCGCCGGCTCAGATCGCGACGGCGGCGACCACCCAGATGCCCGCCGCCAGCAGCGCGCCGAACAGTTCCACCAGCATCGAGAGCCCGACGCCCTTGAGCGCGTGCACCGTCGACTGCCAGGCCGGCTGCTGCTCGCGCAACCGCTGCAGCTCCGAAACATAGACGCCGACAACGAATCCCAGGAACAACCCGACCACCGGCACCACGAAGAATCCGATGATGCCGAGAACCGCGCCCAGGATCAGCGAGCGGCTGGGCACCCCGGCCTCGCGTAGTTTCGCGCCCGGCCAGGTGTACTTGATGATGCCGCTGATGACGAGAAACGTTGTGCAGACCGCGAACACGATCCAGGCCGACGCTCCCCCGGTCATGACGGCCCACACCAGAATCGCCGCCAGGATGAGAATCACCCCGGGCAGGATCGGCACGATGACCCCCAGCAGGCCGATCAGAATCGCGAGGCCGACCAGCACCTCACCCATTGCGCTCAACTTACGGTCCTCCAGGCTCGTGGTTACCCGCATTGTCGCCCAGCGGGGGCGTCCCTGTCCGGGCGAAGTCGGCGAAGTAACCGGACGACCTGGGTGAATAGCGTCGGGGCGCAATTGTGGCGGCACTCACCACGGGAGCCCTCGCGGCTATTGTCATACTGTCAACACGTGCGGCCAGAGCCGGTGCGCACAGGGATCGACGATGAACCGAGGTAGGGCGTGAGCACACCATCCACCGCCAAGCAGGGCCCGCTCGCGGGTGTCCGCGTAGTCGAATTGGCCGGCATCGGCCCGGGTCCGCACGCGGCGCTGCTGCTGGCCGATCTCGGTGCGGACGTGGTGCGGGTGCAGCGCCCGAACCAGCTGCCCGGTCAGATGGAGCGCCCGCAGTGGCGCGGGCGGACCATCGTCGAGGCCAACCTCAAGGATCCGGCGCACATCGAGCAGGTGCTCGGCCTCATCGAGAAGGCCGACGTGCTCATCGAGGGCTTCCGGCCCGGCGTCACCGAGCGCATGGGCCTGGGCCCGGACGTCGCCCTCGAGCGCAACCCGCGCCTGGTCTACGGCCGCATGACCGGCTGGGGTCAGTACGGCCCGATGGCCGATCGCGCCGGGCACGACATCAACTACATCTCGCTGACCGGCGTGCTCAACGCCATCGGCCGCAAGGGCGAGCGCCCGGTGCCGCCGCTGAACATGGTCGGCGACTTCGGCGGCGGGTCGATGTTCCTGGTGTTCGGCATCCTGGCCGCGCTGGTGGAACGGCAGAACTCGGGTAAGGGCCAGGTCATCGACTCCGCGATGATCGACGGCTCGCTCGCGCTCTCGCACATGATCTGGGGCATGAAGGGCATGGGCCTGTGGTCGGACGAGCGGGGCACCAACCTGCTCGACACCGGCATGGCCTTCTACGACACCTACGAGACCTCCGACGGCAAGTACATGGCCGTGGGCTGTATCGAGCCCCAGTTCTACGCCGAGCTGCTGAAGGGCCTCGAGATCGACCCGGAGGGCCTGCCCTACCAGATCGATCCGAACGGCCAGGACCAGCTGCGCAAGCTGTTCACCGACAAGTTCAAGACCAAGACCCGCGACGAGTGGTGGGCGATCTTCGAGCACACCGACGCCTGCACCACCCCGGTGCTCACCTTCACCGAGGCCGAGCAGAACCCGCACATCCAGGCCCGCACCGGCCTGATCGAGATCGAGGGCGTGGTGCAGCACGCGCCCGCCCCGCGCTTCTCGCGCACCCCGGCGGGCACCCCGACCCCGCCGCCGACCGCGGGCACCCCGATCGAGAGCGTCTGGGCGGAGTGATTCCCCCGCGGGCCTGATCGGCTCCGCGTGAAACGCCGAGCGGCGGCGCCCCGAAAGGGCGCCGCCGCTTCGCTTTTCGAGCAGACGGGGTTTACGCGGCGGGCTCGACCAGCTGGATGTCGAGCTCGATCGCGATCTTGTCGCTGAGCATCGCGGCCGGGAGGCCGGGGGCGACGTTGAAGTCGCTGCGCTTGATGGTGCCGGTCGCGCTGAAGCCGGCGTGCTTCTTCTGGTCGCCGGCGAAGACCTCGACGCCGCCCCACTCCACGTCGAGGGTGACGGGCTTGGTGATGCCGCCGATGGTGGCCTCGCCGGTGACCTCGAACTCCTCGGCCAGGTCGACGGGAGCCGGGACACGGAAGACCAGGGTGGAGAGATTCTCCACATCCAGGATGTCGGCGCTGCGCACGTGGGCGTCGCGGGTCTCGTTGCCGGTGTCGAAGGAGTCGAAGTAGATGGTCGCCTCGATGGCGGCCTTACCGGACTCGTCGACCACGAAGCCGGTCTCGAAGCGGTTGAAGCGGCCGCGTACCTTGGAAATCCCCAGGTGGCGGACGGTGAAGTTCACGGAGGAGTGGTGGGCGTCCAGTTCCCAGGCGCCGGGTGCGAGGGTGGTCTGCTCGGAAGTGGTCATGACGATCAGTCAAGCGGACCTCAGTCCGGTTAGCCACACCTTCTTGATCCTGGTACTCACAGGGCGGGGATAACGACACCCGGACCGATCATGGACAGGGCACCATGGTGGGGTGTCCAGATCCGAATTCGGCGAGTTCCTCATCGCGCGCCGCGGCCAGTTGCAGCCCGAACAGGTCGGCCTGCCCGCAGGCCGGCGCCGGCGCACCCCAGGGCTGCGCCGCGAGGAGGTCGCCGCCCTGGCCGGGGTGAGCGCGGACTATCTGGCCCGCCTGGAACAGGGCCGCGACACCAATCCCTCCATGGCGGTCCTGGGCGCGCTCTCGGACGCGCTGCGACTGGACGAGGTCGAACGGCACCACTTCGGCAAGCTCGCCATGGGCATGGAACAGAAGGCGCACTGCCCCAAGAGCGGGCAGGCCGGGGAAGAGGTCTCCGAGACCCTGCGCGCGGTCATCGACGCGCTGCACCCCACCCCGGCGTTCGTGCTCGGGCGCTGGCTGGATCTGCTCGCCTCCAATCCGGCCTGGCGCGATCTGGCCGAGCCGATCGGCATGTTCGAGGCCGCGGCGCACAACAATCTCGCCTACTACGTCTTCGCGCACCCGGACGCCCCGCGCTATTTCGTCAACTGGCCCGAGGCCGCCGACGTGATCGTCTCCGCGCTGCGCAACGCCCAGGCCCGCTTCGCCGACGACGACACCCTCGAGGCCCGCATCACCGACCTGCAGCGGTTCCCGGAGTTCGACCGCCGCTGGCGCGAACACCGGGTCACCGACTACCGCTCGCATCTGCTGCGCATCGCGCATCCGCTGCGCGGCACCCTCGAGGTCGAGGTCGAGACCCTGGACCCGGCCGCCGATCAGAGCGTCATGGTGTGGCTGGTCGATCGCCGGCAGGCGCACAGCCCGGCGCTGCGGCTGGTCAACGAGTAGACCTGTCGTCGCGGGCGTGTTGCCTGATCGGAGACTATTTCGGGTCCGGTTCGTTCCCCCCGCTCACGAAGCATCCGCGATCTACAGTTGATTCATGCCTCGGAATTGGCCGATGGTCGAACGTGAGCACGAACTCGAAACGATCACCGCCGCGCTGACCGGGAACGACTTCGTCGGAGCCGTCCTCACCGGCGACGCCGGTGTCGGAAAGACCACCCTGGCGCGGCTCGCGACCGCCGCGGTGGGCGCGGGCAACGGCACCAAGATTCGCTGGGTCGCCGGCACCGAATCCGCGCGTAGCATCCCGCTCGGGGTCTTCGCGCACATGGTCGGGGTGTACACCGCGCACGACCCCGTCACCTTCATGGCCGCCGCCCGCGAGGCGCTGCTCGCGGACGGGCACACCGTCATCGGCGTCGACGACGCCCACCTGCTCGATCAGCTCTCGGCGACCCTGCTGCTGCAGTTGGCCATCGACAAGGCCGCGCGCGTGGTCGCCACCGTGCGCAGCGGGGTGCCGGTTCCGGACGCGGTGACCTCGCTGTGGAAGGACGGGCATCTGCTGCGAATCGACCTGTCCCCCTTCACTCAGCGCCAGAGCGTGGAGCTGGTGGAGAACATGCTCGGCGGGCAGCTGGAGGGGCTCTCCGCCAACCTCATGTGGGAATCCTCCGGGGGGAACGCGCTTTTCCTGCGGCACCTGGTCGAGGGCGCGCTGGAGGCGGGCAGTCTCCGGCAGGTCAAGGGGGTGTGGCAATTGCGCGGGCGCGCGGCCGTCACCTCGGAATTGGCAGCGCTGCTGGAGGATCGGGTCGAGCAGCTGCCCGACTCGGTGCTGCGGGTGCTCGAACTGCTGACCTTCTGCGAGCCCATCGACCTGGACGTGCTGTCCGAACTGGCGGGCGAGGAAGCGGTGGAGGCGGCCGAATCACGCGGTGTCATCCGGATCGCCGAGCACGATCACCAACTGCTCGTGCGCTACAACCATCCGCTGTTCGGCGAGGTGATCCGGCGCAGGCTGGGCATCGCCTCGGCGCGGCGGTTGCGCGGGCGGCTGTACTCCTCGCTCCGGGAACGGCCGATCAACTCCGCGTCCGATCGCATCCGGCTGGCCGAATTAGCTTTGGAGAGTGACAAATCCGCCGATCTGGAACTGTTCGAGGCGGCGGCGGCCGATGCCATCGGATTGGCGAATCTGCCGCTGGGCGAACGGTTCGCGCGCGCGGCGGTGGAACGGCGCGGCGGGGTGGAGGCCGCGGATCTGCTGGCTCGGGCACTGCTGTGGCAGGGACATCGCATCGAGGCCGAGCGCACCCTGGCGGTCTTCGATCCCGACAATCTCACCGAGGTGCAGCTGGCGCGCTGGGGCAGCACCCGGGTCTCGAATCTGCTGTGGTCCATGGGCGATGCCGATCGCGCCGACGCAGTACTGACCTCCGTGCGCACCCGGGCCACCCATCCGAAGGTGGTGGCCACGCTCGACGGGCTGGCCTCGGCCTGCGCGGTCAACGAGAACAAGCTCGAGGAGGCCGTCGCCTGCGCCGAACCGGTGATGGCCGCGGCGGACTCGCCGCCCTGGGCGGTGTGGTGGGCGGCCTTCGGCGGCGGTCTCGCGCTGGCGCTCATGGGCCGCGGGGACGAGGCGCGCACGTACGCCGCGCGCGGGCACGCGGTGGAATCGCACATCGACGGGCTCAACCGGTTCATGTCCACGCACGCGGAGGTGCTGGCGCTGACCTTCACCGGCGACATCGACGCCGCACGACGTTGTGCCAGTAGCCCTTACACGTATTCCTCGCCCGGGCAGTACCTCGCGTGGGGGATGACCAAGATCCTGCAGGGCACCGTCGACGTGGCGCAGGGGCACTTCCCGCGCGGCATCGACAACCTCGAGCAGGCCTTGGCCGCGCTCACCACCGAGGGGGCGGCGGCCTGGATGTTTCCGGCCAGACTCCGTCTCGCGGAAGCGTATTCGGCGCTGGGCCGGGCCGGGGACGCGGCCGAATCCATCGCCGCGGCGATGGAGCGCGGCGGGCGGCACAGCGCGGTGTACGAACCGCAGCTGGAGATCGCCAGGTCCTGGCAGGTGGCGGCGGAGGGCACCGCGACGCCCGCGATCCGGCTGGCGCTGGGCGCGGCCGACGCCGCCGCGCGCTCGCGTCAGCACGCCATCGAGGCGCTGGCGCTGCATTCCGCCGCCCGGTTCGGCGATACGAGTGTCGCCGGGCGGCTCACGGAGCTCGCCGCTTGCGTGGACGGGCGGCTGGTGCAGGCGCAGGCCCGGCACGCGGTCGCCGTCGCGGCGCACGACGGGGCCGGATTGGATTCCGCCGCAGCGGAATTCGAGCGGATCGGGGTGCTGCTGTCGGCGGCGGACGCGGCGGCGCAGGCCGCGTCCGCCCACGAGCGGGCGGGTGATCGGCGGCGGCTGCTGGAGTCGGCGGCGGCGGCCAATCGGCTCGCGGCGGCGTGCGGCGGGGCGAGCACGCCCGCGCTGCGGCAGTCCGCGCAGCCGCTGCCGCTGACCTCCCGCGAGCGCGAGATCGCGAATCTGGTGGTGGCCGGGCTGTCGAATCGGCAGATCGCGGATCGGCTGACGGTGTCGGTGCGGACGGTGGAGGGGCACCTGTATCGCGCGTGCATCAAGCTCGACGTCACCGATCGGGAGGCGCTCGCCGAGCTCATGCGCGGCGGGTCACCTTCGGGCAAACCCAAAGCCGTCTAGGAGTCGGGGTCTCCGAACAGCCCTTACCAGCGCGGTGTGGGAAATGTCTCGAGCCACCACGTCAGGTGACAGGTAGCGGAAATCGGATCTGGAACCACAGGTTTCTCATCAGCTAACATCCGCGAGGCGATCGGGTCCGGTCGCCGGGGGACCGTTCCAATCCTGATGAGGGTGGTGTATTCGGCGTGACTCGTCGGCATCGAGAAAACAAGACCGGCGGCGCGCGCATCATGCTGCGACCCGCCCTCGGCGCGCTGCCGGTGGCCGTCGCGATCGCCTGCGCGGGCATCGCCCAGGCGGTCCCGCAGCCCGGCGTGAACAACCCCGGCCCGGACACCGCGGCACCCGCCCAGTCCCCGCGCCAGCCCGGCACAACGGTCGATCCCGCCCCCGCGCCCCAGCTGAATTACGCCGTCCCCCAGGATCGCCGCCCGATCCCGGTCGAGACCGAACCGGCCCCGCCGGTCCAGCTCGAAACCCTGCACTTCCCCCAGCCAGTCGAGCCGGTCGTTCCGATCGCCCCGCCCCCGCGCACCCTGCGCGTCGGCGATTTCATGACCGAGGTCCCAGACGAGGTGCCGGACGACATCCTGAACCCGGTCAACGACGTAGCGGCCGGCTTCGAGGCCGCGGTCGCGACCCACGGCAAGTCGATCGGCATCGACCCGAGCCGCTCGGACAAGATCGCCGCCGCGACGGCGGCGGGCGCACTGGGCGGCGGCCTGGTCGGCGCCGCGACGCTCGGGGTTCCGGCGGCCGTGGCCGGCGGTGCGGTCGGCGCACTGGCCGGCGCGGGCATCGGAGCCGTCGTGGGCACCGCGCTGGCCGTCACCGCCCCGGCCGCGGTCACCCTGGGCACGATGGTGACCGGCGCGGTCGCCGGTGCCGTGGCAGGTACCGCGGCCGGTGGCGTCGGTGCGATCCCCGGCGCGATCGCTGGCGCCGCCATCGCGCTGGCCCCCGCCGTCACCCTGATAACCCCCGCCGTCATCCTCGGCGCGCCGGGTGGTGCGGCGGTCGGCGCGGGCGTGGGCCTCGCCGTCGGCGCGGCTGTGGCCGGGGTACCGGCGGCGCTCGCGGGCGCGGCCCTCGGCGGCGTCATCGGCGGCAGCGCCGCAGGCGCGTGGGCAGCCGCAAATCTCTGACCCGGCATACCCGCCGATGAGGTGAACCTCGGTGTTCACCTGCACACCAGCGGTTTCCACATTCGCGCACAGCCTGTTGACACCTGTGGAGATCGCGCGGCCGCGACGCCCCCGGGCATCGCGGCCGTCCCGGGTTGTGCGTCCATCGAGGAAACACACGTTGTGGAATTCCGGATCTTCAAGCCGGTACGGCCGAAATTCCACAGGCGTGCACAGCCTTAGGCAAGGAGCGCCTCGGCGTCCGCTCGCAGCTCGGTTCGAAACGACCACAACCGGCCCGAGTTCCCCGTTCGCAGCGCCGAAGGCCGATCGACCTCGGTCGGGCGAGCAACTCTGTGAAGAAGACAGCCGCAACCACATTCGGCGACCCGAGGACTCCCCAACCCTCCACAGCTCATGTGAATTCGAGTCGAGTCGAATGCCGTGCACCCCAGGTACCCACAGCCTGTGTGCCGTTGGGGATGAGGCTGGTGAACAGCAATTGCGCACAGGCTGTGCTGGATTGGGGATAAGCCGAGCGAATCACGTTGGGCGGCTGCGAACGTGGAATGCCACATCACAAATTGACGCCGACGTGACATCGGGCGAGTGCATAGGCAGCCCGGGCGGCCGACGGGCAGGGTTCGTCGGCGTGCGGCTACATCGACTGCATTCGTCGTCCGGATCTCGTGGTGAAGGCCGGGAACCACCACGCCTTTCCAACACGCGCCAGCGCACGCCCAGCATGGGTGGCGCGAGGTTTTGGAAGCTTGGGGATTGGGGCGGGTGGACGGCAAAGATGGGTGGATAGGTGCTGGTCAGGGTGGTATTTGACCGGTTTGGGAGTGGTGTCCGCTTGCGTGGGAACCGGTGTGGACGGTTTCGGGGCAGGGGGTGGAACCTGATGAGAGGGTGGTGAACCGGCATGAGTGGTCGGTATCTGGCAGTTCGTTCGCGGGTTCGGCGGATCATGGCGCTGAGCTCGCTTCCGCTGGCCATGGCGGTGGGCTGTTCGAGTGCCGGGGAGCCTGCGGACGTGGCCGGGCCGCGTACGGGGGCGACGGGAACGGGCTTGCCGCAGGGGGATACGGCGCCGGATCCGCGGACGTCGCCGTCGACGGACGACTCGCTACAGCCTCCCGGGCTCACGTACCCGGATGTACCCGCTTCTCCCACAACCGGTTCCGGGGCGGGGCAGCCGGGGATCGCGGTTGTGCCCGGGGGTCGGGTGCCGGCGGGCGAGCGCGCGGACCGGCCGGTGCAGCCCGGGGTCACGACCCCGGGGCGGCTGCCGCGACTGCTCGAGGCCATGCCGGACTACCCGGTTCCCGTTAATTTCCGGCCGATTCCCGACGCATCGGTCCCGGCTCCGCCCATCGACTGGCAGTCCCTGCACGCGCCCGTCCCCGTCGAACCGGTCGCCCCCATCGCACCCCCGCCGCGCACCCTGCGCCTGGGCGACTTCACCTCCCCGGTCCCCGACGATCTCCCCGGCCCCGTCCTGGACACCGTGAACGGCCTCGCCGCGCACGCCGAGGCGGCCATCGCCACGGGCGGTCAGTCCATCGGTCTCGCTCCAGGCCGCGCCGACAAGGTCGCCGCCGGCATCGTCGCCGGGGCCGCCCTCGGAGTCGTCGGCGCGAGCATCCCCGCCGCCGTGGCGGGCGCAGCCGCGGGAGCCGCCGTCGGCGCGGCCATCGGATTCGGCGTGGGAGTCGCCGGCACCCCGGCGGGCACGGCCCTGGGCGCGGCCGTCGCCGGACTTCCGACCGGCGGCGCGGCCGCCGTCCCCGGCGCTGTCGCGGGCGCCCTCGCCGTCGCGGGTACCAGCACGGCGGTGGGAGCCGCCATCGGCGCCGCCGTCGGCGGCGTCGGCGCGGGCCTGGGCGCGGCCGTCCTCGGTGGCGTCGCGGGCGCTGCGGCCGGCGGCATCATCGGCGCGCACGTGTAGCCGACACGCACCGGAAAACGCGTGTGCTCCAGCACCATCGGACGAGAGGTTCAACCGCCGAGAACCCTACTGAGCGGCGTCCAACCTCTCGCGCCGGGAGTGAACACGCTGGCGCGACTGCTCACCTGCCCCAGTTGCATACGGCGACGTCTGGCTCGCGCGGCATCCGGCACCGTGCGGGCCCGGCGAAGCCACTCGGCACCCACCGATACCCATCACCCGCATCACGCTCGGCGGCATGATCTTGCGCAGGTGCATTCGACGCACATCGGAAAGCGCCTGCGCATCAGCATCATCGGTGCGGAATTCGGATCTCGCATCGGACAGCACCGGCGGTCAGCGTCACCGCTAGAAGAGAGTGGGTTCGCCGAAGCCGGGGGTGCGTTCTATCTCTAGGAGGGTTTGTTTCGTGCTCACGCCGCCGGGGGCGGAGAAGCCGGTCAGGGCGTTGTCGGCGGCCAGGACCCGGTGGCAGGGGATGATCAGCGGAATCGGGTTGCGGCCCAGGGACTGGCCTACCGCCTGGGCGCCGCCGGGGGCGCCGATCCGGTTCGCGACCTCACCGTAGGTCAGGGTGTGGCCGGGCGGGATCGCCCGGGTGATCGCGTACACCGCGTTGTCGAAATCGTTGATCGGGCTGGTGTCCAACGGAATCCAGCTCAGGTCGTCGAGCTCGCCGGCCAGGTGGGCGCGGACCTTCTCGATGATCCCGGCGATCTCGGGCGTCGGTTCGGCTTCCCGAACGTCGAAGACGCGGTGGCGGCGCAGGATGTACTTCCGCACCGCCGCCGGGTCGGGCTCGGGGAGGGCGAAGCGGAAGACCCCGGCGGGGCTCCAGGCGAGGGCGCAGGTGCCGATCGCGGTATCGAAGAGCGCCGCCGAGGCGAGCGGACGGTCCGGCTGGGACATAGGGCCAGTGTGCACGCGCGGACCGACAATTCCACTATTCAAAGGCCAGTTATCTAGAACTGGACTGTTTCGGCCCGGCACGGCACGACCGCGACATCCGGCAGCCCGGCCCGCCGCCACCCCCGCCGCGGCGCGGCCACGGGATCGGGTTGCTCCCGATGCGCGGCGACGGCGGCCAGGTCGGCGTACTGACGAGCGCCGTCGTACTCCCCGACCGACCAGTCCGACATCGGAGCATGCGGCCGGTAGCGCTCCAGCAGAATGCCCCAGCGCTCACCGGACTTGGGGGCGAACCGGTAGACGATCCCGGCGAAAGCGGCGACGACCAGGAAGGAGGCGAGCAGAGCGATCATTTCTCCATGGTGATCCGGTCTGGACTTGAAGAAAATATCCAGTGCCCCGATACTGGCCTTTATGGCCATTCGAGTTATCGGCGCCGCGAGCCTGACCCGCGATCTGGGCCGCTGGCGGCACGACGAACCCGGCGCAGCCGCGGCGGACAACACGCGCCGCGCCACCCGCCCCGCCTACGTGGCCCTGGCCGAGAGCATCCGGCTGCTCATCCACGACGGCCGCGCACCCCTCGGGGTGGCCCTGCCCAGCGAACGCGATCTGGCCACCACCCTCACGGTCAGCCGCACCACCGTCACCTCGGCCTACGCGCTGCTGCGCGAGCACGGCTACCTGATCAGCCGGCAGGGCTCGCGCAGCACCGTGGCCCTGCCGCCCACCGTGGTGCACGACGGCACCAAACCCGCGCGCAGCCTGCTCGCCATGATGGCCCAGCCGGAGCTGCCCACCATCGACATGACCTACGCCGCCATGGCCGCGCCGGCGGAGATGACCGACGCGTATACCGCTGCGCTGCAAGGTCTTCCGACCTACCTCGGCACGCACGGCATGGACCCGGTCGGCATGCTCATGCTGCGCGAGGCCCTGGCCCGCCGCTACACCGAACGCGGCCTGCCCACCGAGCCGGATCAGATCCTGGTCACCCTCGGCGCCCAGCACGGCCTGCGCCTGCTGCTGAACGTGCTCACCACCCCCGCCGAGCGCGTGCTCATCGAGCACCCGTCCTACCCCAACGCCATCGAGGCGATCCGCGACGTCGGCGCGCGCCCGGTGCCGGTGCCACTGCGCCCCGACGGCTGGGATCTGGACGGAATCCGCAGTGCCGCACGGCAAACCGCGGCCAGCGTGGCCTATCTGGTGCCGGATTACCACAATCCCACCGGCCTGCTGCTCGGCGCCGAGGGCCGCGCGGAACTGGCCGCCATCGCCCGCGAGACCCGGATGACCGTGATCGTGGACGAGTCCATGGTCGATCTGCATCTCACCGATCACGAGATCATGCCGCCGGCAGCGGCTTTCGCGCGCGGCACCGAGATCGTCACGATCGGTTCGGCCTCGAAGTCGTTCTGGGGCGGTCTGCGCGTGGGCTGGGTGCGCGCGAGCCAGACGCTCATCACCAAACTGCTCGGCACCCGTTCCACCATGGACCTGGGCACCCCGGTCATGGATCAGCTGGCCACCGTGCACCTGCTCCAGCACGCGGACCCGATTCTCACCGTCCGCCGCGAACAGTTGCGCGCGCGCCGCGCCGCGCTGCTCGACGCCCTCACCGAGGACCTCCCGGACTGGCGCGTCTCCCCCGGCGCGGGCGGCATGTCGCTGTGGGCCCAGCTCCCGGCCCCGGTCTCGACCGCCCTGGCCGCCACCGCCCCCAATCACGGCGTATTGCTCGCCGCCGGACCGCGTTTCGGCGTGCAGGGCGCCTTCGAACGCTTCGTCCGCCTGCCCTTCACCCACGAGGAGTCCGACATCCGCCTGGGCGTGAAGGCCCTCGCGGCGGCCTATGCCTCGCTCACCCCGCACGCCGCCGAGCCCCTGGCCCCGCTGACCTGCTACTGATCGAGCGCTGGACGCCGCGCCCCGGGCACACCGCGAGACCTCCGGGCCACTGCACGCCTAGCCGGAAACCACCGGGGCACAAGCGCTGTCGACTGACCCCGACGAACGCCCACCGCATGCACGTCGCGCATCGGAACGGCCATCGACGCTGCCGGCCCCGGCGTCCCCCAGGCCGGGTCACGCGGCGCCCGGCGGACCTACCCCGAAAAACACTCCGCCCCCGCTGCTTTCGAGCAGCGGGGGCGGAAAGTTCACAACCGCGAACCGGTCCGGATCAGCCCAGGATGTCGTGCCGCACGATCGTCTGATCGCGGCCCGGACCCACGCCGATGCAGGACATCCGCGCGCCGGAGAGCTTCTCCAGCCGCAGCACGTACTCCTGCGCGTTGACCGGCAGCTCCTCGAAGGTGCGCGCCCCGGAGATGTCCTCCGACCAGCCCGGCATCTCCTCGTAGATGGGCTTGGCGTGGTGGAAATCGGTTTGGGTGGTGGGCATTTCCTCGAAACGCTCACCGTCGATCTCGTACGCCACGCAGATCGGCACGGTCTCCAGGCTGGAGAGCACGTCCAGCTTGGTGAGGAAGTAGTCGGTGATGCCGTTGACGCGGGTGGCGTAGCGGGCGATCACGGCGTCGAACCAGCCGGTGCGCCGGCCGCGGCCGGTGGTCACGCCGACCTCGCCGCCCTTGTCCGCCAGGTACTCGCCGAACTCGTCGAACAGCTCGCTGGGGAAGGGACCCGAGCCCACGCGGGTGGTGTACGCCTTCAGGATGCCGAGCACGGTCTGGATCTTGTTGGGGCCCACGCCCGAACCGACCGCCGCGCCGCCCGAGGTCGGGTTGGAGGAGGTCACGTAGGGGTAGGTGCCGTGATCGACGTCCAGCAGGGTGCCCTGCGAGCCTTCCAGCAGCACGATCTCGTCGCGCTCCAGCGCCTGGTTGAGCAGCAGACGGGTGTCGGAGATGCGGTGCTTGAAGCCCTCGGCCTGGCCGAGCACCTCCTCGACCACCTGCTGCGGATCCAGCGCGCGCCGGTTGTAGATCTTGACCAGCACCTGGTTCTTGAATTCCAGTGCGGCCTCGACCTTCTGGGTGAGGATCTTCTCGTCCAGCACGTCCGCGACGCGGACGCCGACGCGGGCGACCTTGTCCTGGTAGCAGGGGCCGATGCCGCGACCGGTGGTGCCGATCTTCTTGTTGCCGAGGAAGCGCTCGGTGACCTTATCGATGGCCACGTGGTACGGCATGATCAGATGCGCGTCCGCGGAGAGCAGCAGGCGGGAGGTGTCCACGCCGCGCTCTTCCAGGCCCGCGAGTTCGGTGAGCAGCACGCCCGGATCGACGACGACGCCGTTGCCGATGACGTTGGTGACGCCGGGGGTGAGGATGCCGGACGGAATCAGGTGCAGCGCGAACTTGTCCCCGTTGGGGAGCACGACGGTGTGACCGGCATTGTTGCCGCCCTGGTATCGGACGACCCAATTGACCCTGTCACCGAGCAGATCGGTCGCTTTGCCCTTGCCCTCGTCGCCCCACTGGGCGCCGATCAGCACGATTGCCGGCATGAGGAGTCTCCTACGGGTTCGACGCGCAGCACCGGTGATGCTGCAGCTACCCGCCGTCAGAAGGCGGTGGCCGGAAGAACAGTCTAATAGACGACGTATTACTCGCTGCGCCCATACCCTGCGACGATCGCGCGCGCCGGGCCGCGAGGGGCCGTGACCGTGCCACGCCGAATCGGACACGCGGGGATCGGGGTGACCCCGCGCACGGTCGAGCGAGCCGTTCGGCGCGGCGCGGCGGGTGCCGTCGAACAGGGCTAAGGTGACAAAGGGAGCCGGACCGGCAGGGCGTCCGCGTGAACGCAGTGAGGCGATGTGTTGGCGAGTCAGAGGCGGGTGTACGGCAGTTGAGTACCCATGTTCTCCGCTGTGACGGCGCGCCGGTACCGATCGCCCTGGCCTCGCTCCCGCTCACACAGACTTCCGCGCTCCCGGACACCTCGGTCCTGGACGAACTGCTGCCGGTCATGGCGGCGGACAGCCTGCCGCGCCTGATCGTGCTCGGCGAGGACGCCGGACTGGCCGCGGTGCTGACCCATCTGATGCGCACCGAGCGGCTCGGGGTGGAGATCGGTTACGTGCCGGTCGATCGGACCTACGGCTCGCGGGCGTACGCCACCGGGACGGGTTCGGCCGCCGCCAAACTGGCGCTCGAGGGCCGCGCCACCGAGACTCCGCTGATCCGCGACGACACCGGCAAGGTGCTGATCGGGCGCGCCACCATCGTCGGCGAGGGCGGGGAGAAGCTCGAGGGCGAGGCGTACGTCGACGACACCCGGCTGTTCACCGGAAAGGTCGCCGCGCTGCACATTTCGCCGACCCTGGAGATGCCGGGCCTGCACGCCACCGTCCAGCGCGGCCTGCGCAAGAAGCGCTGGGTGCAGGGGCGCGCCATGCAGCTCGGCACCCGCGGCGGGGTCGTGACCCGCGACGGCATCACCACCGACAAGCCGGTGCGACGCTCCACTTTCTATCGGCATCACGAACCGTGGCTGCTGGTACGTTGACGCTCCCGGGCCAGGCAACCGGGCACCGACGAGGAGTCCGATGAACTCGCCCCGCGCGATCGGCCGGGCCACGGGCGCGGTCCGCCCCAGCCCCGTGTTCCTGCTCGTGGTCGCCGTCGCGGTGGCCGGCGGCGTCCTGGCGTGGAACTCCGACGTGTTCTCCAGGACCGCGGAATTCGGCGTCTTCATCATGGTGATCGCGGGCTGGGTGGTGTCGCTGTGCCTGCACGAGTTCGCCCATGCCTTCGTCGCGTACCGGGCCGGGGACCGCGAGGTCGAGATGCGCGGCTATCTCACTTTGAATCCGCTCAAGTACAGCCATCCGCTGCTGTCGATCGTGCTGCCCATGCTGTTCATCGCGATCGGCGGGTTCGCGCTGCCGGGTGGTGCGGTGTACGTGCACTCGCACAACTTCAGCCCGCGTACCCAGCGGATTCTCAGTGCCGCGGGACCCGCGGTGAACGCGGTGTGCGCGCTGGTGCTGCTGGTGGTGATCCGCGTCTTCGGCAGTGAGAGTTCACATCCCGCGTTCTGGTTCGGGCTGAGCTATCTCGCGTATTTCCAGATCATGGCGACGGTGCTGAACCTGATTCCGATTCCGGGCACCGACGGCTACGGGATTCTCGAGCCGTCGCTGAGCTATCAGACGCGGCGGTCGATGGATCAGATCAAGCCGTACGGCATGCTGCTGCTGGTGGCGCTGCTGTTCGTGCCAGAGCTGCGGGACGTGTTCTTCGGGGCGATCGACTCGCTGTTCGGGCTGTCGGGGATCCCGCGGGACTGGATCGCCTACGGCAGTTCGCTGCTGCGCTTCTGGAACTGAGCTGCCGGAAAGTTCGAGGCCGGGCCACCCCTCGCGTGCCCGGCCTGCCTCGAACGGTATCGGCGCGCCGGTCGTATATCCCGAGTAGCGGACTACTCGAATCAATCGACGGGCGTCACATAGGGATTCGCGACGGTGGGCGGCAGCAGCGCGATGGCCGAGAGCCGGCTCACCCCGCACACCCGCATGAGATCCACCACGATCGAACGGGTCTGGGCGAAGACCACGTGTGCGGAGATCCCCGCGCCCTCCACCAGATCCTTGGTCGCGCCCTTGGCGACGGTGCGCAGCACGCGGGTGGCCTCGGCGGCGTCGGGCTGGTCGCCGGGATCGGCGAGCACCATGGCGCGCACCACCTCCACGGCCTTGCCGAGTGCCTCGACCTCGAGGGTGAGGCGCGGGTCCAGGATCTCGTCGTCGCGGACCAGGGACAGGGCGCGGCGCAGCAGCACGCGGGTGTTGCGGGTCGCGTTGTCCAGCGGGTCGGCGACCTCGCGCAGGCGTTCCATGCGTTTGCGCGAATTCCAGTACAGCGGCGAGATTCTGCTGATCTCGCGGCCGCCGTCGAGGGTGCTGCGCAGCGAATCGAGGCGGGACTGGGTGCCGCGGGCGGCCTCCAGCGCGGCCTTGATCTTGTCGGCGTCGTGTTCGAGCAGGCCGTCCGCGCAGTCGGTGAGCCCGGTGCCGATGACGCCGAGGATGTCGGCCGCTTGCTGCCGGGCGCGGCGCACCGGATGCAGCGGCAGCGCCGCCACCACCACGATGCCGACCAGACCGCCCACCAGGGCGTCGATGATGCGGAGATTCGACGCGCCGCTCGAGGGGGGCAGCAGCGTCGCCACCAGGACCGCGGAGGACGCGGCCTGCATGGTGATCACCGGGCCGCCGTCCAGGAACACCGCCGTGCACATGGCTGCGACGACCAGCAGGGTGATCTGCCAGACCCCGGTGCCGAAGTACGAGACGAACAGGTCGCCGATGCCGATGCCGACCGCGACGCCGACGATCAGCTCCACCGCCCGGCGCAGGCGCGCACCGAAGGAGACCCCGATGGAGATCATGGCCGCCATCGGCGCGAAGAACGGCTGCGGGTGGCCGATCACGTTGTGCGCGATGAACCAGGCCAGGCCCGCGCCGACCGCGCACTGCAGGATCGGCAGCAGCGAGGAGCGGACCCGGGTGGCGGCGGTGCGCATGCGCGCTACGCCGCTGTCCTTGGCGGCGTCGAGCGTCGTGCCCAGCCCACTGGCGGTCAAGGTGTCAGTCGAGCCCGAGTTCGGCGGCGGCGCGCGGGTCGCAGTCCTCGAGCAGATCCAGGCAGCGCGCGTACTCGTCGGTCTCGCCGATCGAGCGGGCCGCCTTGGCGAGCGCGCCGACCGCGCGCAGGAAACCCTGATTGGGTTCGTGGCTCCACGGCACCGGGCCGAAACCCTTCCAGCCGTTGCGGCGCAAGGCATCCAGGCCGCGGTGGTAGCCGGTGCGGGCGAAGGCGTACGCGGCGATGATGTCGGCGTTCACCACCGGGGTCGTGGCGGATTCGCCGCCGCGCTCGAGCGCGCCCTCGGCCAGGTGGGCCCAGGCGATGGAGGCCGTCGGATGCGCCGCCGCGACCTGCACCGGGTCTTGATGATTCAGCAGCGCTTCCTCGGCGTCGGTGTTTTCCGGAAGCAGTACCGGCTGGGGTCCGAGCAGATCACCGAAGGAGGTCATGCCGATCATTCTGCACCGACTACCAAAATGCTCAGTAGGCTGACCGTCGAATGACAGTTTCCGCCGAAAATGAGGGGTAGCGCGTGTCCGACTCGAAGGACGACCAGAAGCCACACGGCCCTGCCGATCCGGCAGCCCCAGGCACGGGCGCCGACCAGGACACCGCCAAAACCGAGATTCCGGCGTCGGAACCCGCCCCCACCGCCGCCACCGAGGTGATCCGCAAGCCCGGCGCGCCCGCGAATCCCGCACCCGCGCAGCCCAACCCCCCGGCCACCCCCGGCTTCGCCACCATCCAGTACGACGGCCCGACCACCCGCTATCAGCCCGGCCGGCCCCCGCAGAACTCCCCCGCCGCCCCGGGCGTGTCGCCGGAGGCCGCGACCACGAAGTTCGACGCCGTGCCCCGGCCCGACGCGGGCGCCGGGTCTGAGGACGTTCCCACGGGCAAGATCGAGAGCCCGGCGGGCGGCGCGCCCGGCGCGGGCGCGGCAGGCGGCGCGAGCCCGGCGGGCGGAACCGGCGCGGCGGACCGCGGCGACGCGGCAGTCGACGCCGGGGCGGACGAGGCCGCGGGCGCGGCCGGCCAGGCGACTTCCGCCGCCGGGGCCCAATCCGCTGGTGCGACAGGGCAACCCGGCACATCCGACAACCCGAACGCAGCCGACGGCGGGTCGATCCGTGACGGCGATACGGCGGACGGCGCAGGCGATAGCACCGCCGCCAGTGCGGCGACCACCCCCATGCCCGCCGCCACGTCCGGCCCCAGGGCCCAGTCCCCCGCAGCACAGGACGCTCGAAACGCCACCGGCGAAACCGGCGACGCCGACAATGTCGCGGCCGGCGGTGCCGACGCGGCAGGCGGTGGCGACGCGGCAGGCGGTGGCGACGCGGCAGGCGGTGGCGACGCGGCAGGCGGTGGCGACACGGTGCGGCTCGGCGGGGCCGAGGGTGCCGCGCGGGACAGTCAGGGTGGATTCACGCAGGGTGAGGGCACCGGGGAGCCGGACTCCGAGTCGGGTGTGGCCGGGGACATCGCGGCCGCCGGTGCGCCCGTGGTGGACGGTCCGGGCGGAAAGGCCGGCGCGGCGGGCGAACCCGGCGACGATGCGCCGGGAGACGCGCCGCACGAGGGTGCGGCCGACGCCAAAACCGTTGCCATGAAGCAGGTTCCGGCGGGTACCGAGGACGCGACCACCGCCTTCCCGGTGGTGAGCGGCGACGGGGCGACGCAGAAGATCCGCGTCAGCGGGCCGCAGGGGCGGGCGGTCAGCAAGCCGCCGAGCTCGCCGCGCGGCACCGCGGGGCCGGGCAACGCCGGTCCGCGGGGCGCGGGCCCGGATCACCCCTCGTACCAGGATCAGTCCGTGGAGGAGACGCACCCCGCGCCTCCGAACGCGCCGCGGCCCCCGTTCGGCCAGCGCCGTCCCGCGTCCGCACCCTCCCCGGCCGACATGCAGCCGACCACGCCGGCGCAGCCGATCCGCGGCCCGCGCGCGATGCCCCCCGGCCCCCAGCGGGTCGGTCCCGGCGCGCCGCAGGGCCCGGGCGCACAGGGCCCGCAGGGTCCGAACGGCCCCCGCGTTCCCGGCGGCCCCCAGGGCGGACCCGCGGGACCCGGTGGTCCCGCCGGACCCGCAGGCGCACAGGGCAATCCGCAGGGTAGGCCCGGCGGTCAGCCGGGACCCGGCGCGCAGGGCGGCCCCAACGGCCCGGGCGCGCAAGGCGGACAACAGGGTTCGGCCGCCGCACTCGGCGCCGCCGCGGGTGCCGCAGGCGCCGCACAGCTACACAAGGGCCCGCAGGGTCCCGGCGGTGCGCAGAACAACCCCCAGGGCCCGGGCCAAGGCGGCACTCCCCAGGGCCCCGGCAATCACGGCGGTCAACAGGGCCCCGGCGGCCAGGCAGGCTCACAGGGACCGGGCGGTTCGCAAGGGCTCGGTAACCAAGGGTCCGGCGGCCAGGGCGGTCCGCAGGGCCCCGGCGGCCAGGGCGGTCCCCAGGGACCGGGCGGTCAAGGCGGTCCCCAGGGACCCGGCGGCCAGGCTGGACCCCAGGGACCTGGCGGCCAGGGCGGCCCACGCGGTCCTGTTGGCGCGCAAGGCAATCCGCAGGGACGGCCCGGCGGCGGGCAGGGCCCGCAGGGACCCGGCGGCCCCGGAAACCTCCCGGGCGGAGCGCAGGCCGGGGGCGCGCTCGCGGGCGGCGCCGGCGGCCCGCAGCTCCAGAAGGGTCCGCAGGACGGCGGCGCGCAGGACGCGGGCCGGGGTTTCGGCGGCTCGCAGGACGCGACCCAGGTGTACAACGTCGCGGACGCGGGGCGTGTCGCACCGCCGCAACGGATTCCGGCGAGCGGCGAGGTGGCGCAGCCGCAGCGGATTCCCGCGGCGGGCGCGGACGGCGGTGACGACAAGGCGCCGGGCAAGGCCGGTCCGAACAAGAAGCTGCTGCTCATCGGCGCGGGCGTCGTGGTGCTGGTGATCGCCGTGATCACGGCGGTGATCGGTCTCGGCGGCGGCACCGACGACTCACCCGAAGGCCAGGTGAAGCAGGCGATCGGCACCTACACCGACGCCCTGTCCGACGGCGATCTCGAGGCCCTGCGCGGCATCACCTGCGGCGCCCAGCACGACTTCTACAAGAACATCTCCGCGGAGCAGTTCGCCGGCGTCTACCAGACGTCGAAGGAGCAGAAGAGCATTCCGGTGGTGCGCAGCGTCGACGCGATCCGGATCACCGGCGACGCCGCCCTGGCTCAGGCCACGGTCTACACCGAGGCCGACCCCGGCAAGCAGTCCGCCCGCACCTTCGACCTCCAGCGCACCGACGACGGCTGGAAGGTCTGCGACCCGCCGACCGGCCAGCAGTAACCGCCAGTCCCACACCACCGGCACCCCGTCGATCGACGGGGTGCCGGTGTCGTTTCACGGACACTGTCCGGCGGGTCCTGCCCGGCCGTGAGGGAACCCACGGTTACATCACGAGCCTTCGCGCCGATGTTCCTCATGGGCAGGTGGCGTATGAGCGCCGCCACCCGCGACGAACGTCACATACACCTGGTCAGCAGCCCAACACCTGGGTAACATCCTGCGGATTGTCTGGGCCAGCCACCACGGCTGTGTCGGCGCCACGGCGGCCCGTACAGCCGTGGTGTCGTGCTTGCGCCGAAGCGGCCATTGCCCACCAGGTTTCGATATTGCAGGGAGCTGAACACCATGCCGGAGACGGCCGAGGCGACTGTCGCCACCGCCACCGATCTGGTCGGACGGCACTTTCGAGTCCGCGATCACTACGACGTCGGGCGCGAGAAGATTCGCGAATTCGCGCGGGCCGTCCGCAACGACCACCCCGCCCACCATCACGAGGAGCACGCGAACGCGCTCGGCTACGCCGGCCTCATCGCCTCCCCCACCTTCGCCTCGGTGATCGGCGCGGCCACCACCCGCAGCCTCATCGGCACGGTGCTCACCGAATACGACGTGTCGCAGATCCTGCAGACCGACCAGATCTTCGAGTACCACCGGCCCATCGTCGGCGGCGACCTACTGTCGGTGGACGTGGCCGTGGAGAACATCCGGATCTTCGGCGACAACGACTTCATCACCATCAAGGTCACGCTGACCGACGCCGACGCCCTGCCGGTCCTGGTCGCGACCACCACCATCGTGGCCCGCCGCGGCGTCGAGATCGACCCGGCCGCCGCCGACATGGTCTCGGGCCTGGTCATGCACGGCCACGTCACCGACTCCAACGCCGAGGGCTCCCTCGACCCGTCCGGGCTCATCCTGCTGGACCCCGACGAGGTCGGCGAACTGCGCACCCCCGCCCCGGCCCTGCCGGTGCACACCGTGCCCACGACCGGCACCCTGACCGCGGGCACCGAACTGCCCGGCTCCCGTATCCCGCTCACCCGCGGCGACCTGGTCAACTACGCGGGCGTGTCCGGCGATCCGAACCCCATTCACTTCAGCGACGCCGCCGCCGAACTGGTCGGCCTGCCGACCGTCGTCGCGCACGGCATGCTCACCATGGGCCTGACCGCGAGCTACCTGGTGGACTGGCTCGGCGATCCAGCGGCCCTCAGCAAGTTCAGCGTGCGGTTCTCCGGCTTCGTCGCCGTCCAGCCGACCGCGCCCACCTTCGTGGAGTTCACCGGCAAGGTGAAGTCGGTCGACGCCGAAACCGGTTCGGCCACCGTCGTTCTCGGCGCGACGTCGGAGGGCAAGAAGCTCTTCGGCCGGGCCGTGGCCGAGGTCCGGCTCTCCGGCGCGACCGCGCAGGGCTGAGCGGGACTGTCCGGCCGAGGCTGACTCTCGCGCGGCCGCGCATCCTCGCGTACCAACGAGGCGCGCGGCACCCCGAAGCGCGGCAGCCGCCAGCACACCGATCCCGTCTTGCGCCGGGATCCGGTCGGCGGGCTCTGTCCGCGATGCAACGCACAGGGCGGAACGCACAATGAAAGTGCGTTCCGCCCTTCGCGTTCGCGGTGCGCGCTACTCCACGCGCGCGTGCATGAGATAGACGTTGTAGTCGTTCCAGGTCGACATGGTGAAGTACAGATCGTTCGCCGTCGACCACGGATGAATGAATCCGCCGTACAGCTCCGGGAACTGCGCGGCGGTCACCGTCACCGCGCTCGGCGACCACACGCCCTGCGGCGAATCCGATTCCCGCACAACGAGGGCCGCCTTCGCGGTGTCGAGGTAGCTCATCTGCCAGACCTTGCGCTCGGCGTCGTAGTTCACCGACAGTTCGGCCGCGGGCGCGTCCACGATGGTCGAGGCGGCCTGGTACCCGCCGACCGGCGTCCACGCGCCGTCCCGCCAGTACTGGTACGCGGTCGTGTTGAGCACCTGGTCCTTCGGCACCCTGGCGAGCCCCACCGCACCGAGGCGGGTGTTGCGCGTGCCGAACATGTAGACGTAGTCGCCCTCGGGCACCATCGCGCTGACCTGGAAGTTGGAGACGCCGAAGATGTTGTCCCACTTGGCGTGCGGGTCCTTGACCCAGGTCTGCCCGTGATCGTCGGAGTACGCGAGCCCGCCGTAGTTGGTGAACCAGGTGCCCGGGATCGAGTTCCAGGTGCGAATCGACATGTAGCTCATGTACTGCCGGTCCCCGATGGCGAATCCGGAGGTCGGGATGGTGGTGATCTCGATGTTGTCGAGCTTCTTGCTGGTCAGCAATTCGACGGCGTGGCAACGACTGTCGGTGACGAAGCTGTCGAAGGTGACCCCGTCGCCGAGCTCGCGATCTGTGCTGAAGGCGAGCAGATTGCTGCGCCAGTCGTTGCCGAACCCGCCCGGCGGATGGAAGTCGTCGCCCACCGAGTCGCCGAACGCGATGGCGATCTCGCCCGGCTTGCTCTCCCACATGATGCCCAGGTCGGTGCCCTCGACCTGCCAGCGCTTGTCGGTCCGGTTGATCGAGTTCGCCCCGGTCAGCTTGGCCACCTCGCGCACCTGCGAGACCCGCGGCAGCGGCCGGGCGGGTGCCTGCGGCGCGGCCTCGATGATCGGCTGCGCGACCTCGGGCGCGGGCGGCAGCGGCTCGGGATCCGGGTCGGGAAAGGCGAAGTGGAACGGCTGCGGCTTGAGGATCAGCTGCGGAATCCCCAGCAGCTCATTGAGATTGGGTGCTGGGTCGGGCCGATCGGTGAGGTCCGGGCAGGGGTTCTCACACGGATCGGCGGGCAGTTCCATCGCGACCCGGGTCTTGTTCTCCTTGGGCGGTCCCGGATCGACGGTGACCACCGGATAGGCGATGGGCATCTCCATCCGGTCCGGCACCAGCGTCTCGTGCACCGGCGCGGGATCGGTCTTGCACGGCCCGATACCGGGAATCCGTTTTCCCGCATCGGCTTCCGCCGGTTCGGCCAGGGCGATCTGGGCGTTGGAGGACACCAGCATCCCGGCCCCGACGACCACCGCGCCCACGGCGGCCAGCATCCGCTTGGCCATGCGTCACCCTTCGATAGGACTCACCGGACACACCCGGCGAACGACCCTACCCGGCTTTCCCCGCGGCGCAGCCGTACTCGCCGGAGAATCTCGCACGCGTCCCGATCAGCGCGCCGCGTGGAACACGAACGTCGTCGAGCCGATGCGAATGGCGTCCCCGTCGGCGAGCACCACCGAGGTCTCGATCGCCGTCTCGTTGATATAGACCCCGTTCGCCGAGCCCAGGTCCTTGATGAGCAGTCCGGCCCGGCTCGGCGTGATGTGCGCGTGGTACCGGCTCGCCTTGGGATCGTCCAGGATCAGGTCGTTGTCGACCATCCGCCCGATCTTGATGCCGCCGATGCCGATCGGAATGGCCCGCCCGCTCGCGGTCCGTAGCTGCCCGGCCCGGATGGCCCGCGGCATCTCGGTGACCGTCTCGGTCATCGCCTTGGCCTGCGCCTCGATCTCGGCGATCGCGCCGGTGTGCAGCGGCTCCTGGCGCAGCACCCGCTGTTCCAGCGCGGTGATGGCCGGACCCGGATCGATGCCGAGCTCGGCCGAGAGCACCATGCGCACCCGGCGGCACGCTTCGAGCGCGTCGGCCTGGCGGTCCGAGAGATAGAGCGCGGTGATGAGCTGGGCCCACAGCGGCTCCCGCAGCGGATGCGCGTTGGTCATGGACACCAGCTCGCCGATCACCGAACGCGCGTTGCCGCAGGCGATCTCGGCGTCGATGCGCGCGGAGGCGACCAGCAGCCGCTCCTCGTTCATGGCGGTGGCGAAATCCCCGGCGAAGGACAGCCCGGACAGATCGTCCAGCGCCCGCCCGCTCCACTCCTGCAGCGCGCTCGCGTACAGCCGCGCCGCTCCCACGTGGTCGCCGAGCGTCGCGGCTTCCTTGCCGGCCCGGTGCATGCTCTCGAAGCGCCCGAGGTCGCAATCCTCGTCGGGAATCTCGAGGCGGTACCCGGACGCCTCGGTGCGCAGCACGGCGACCGAGTCGACGCCCGCGTTGCGCAGCGTCTTGCGAATATTGGAAACGAACACCTGCAGGCTGGCCTGGTAGGAATCCGGCGGATCGTCGTTCCAGACGTAATTAGCCAGCGCCTGCGAAGACACCGCGCGTCGCCGGTTCACGGTCAGAGCCGCGAGCAGCGCGCGCGGCTTGGGGCCGCCGACCAGCACTGGACGGCCGCCGACCAGCACCTGCACAGGTCCGAGGACCCGCACATCGAGAGTCATTGCCCTGCACCTCGTATAACAGCGAACGGCCGCGGCAGCACTGGGCAGCCGCGGCACGCTCAGCTCACTGCGCCGGAGTTTTCTCCGGCTCGTGGCTTACCTTACTTGGCGCTGATGGAACGGCCCGCCGACTTCAGGTCGTTGCACGCCTCGAGAACGCGCGCGGCCATGGAGGTTTCGGCCTTCTTGAGGTAGCTGCGCGGGTCGTAGACCTTCTTGTTGCCGACCTCACCATCGATCTTGAGGACGCCGTCGTAGTTGCCGAACATGTGACCGGCGACCGGGCGGGTGAAGGCGTACTGGGTGTCGGTGTCGACGTTCATCTTCACCACGCCGTAGCGCAGCGAATCCTCGATCTCGCTCTTGAGCGAGCCCGAACCGCCGTGGAACACGAAGTCGAACGGCTGCGCGTCCGAGCCGAGGCCCAGCTTGGCGGCCGCGACGCGCTGGCCCTCCGCGAGCACCTCGGGCTTGAGCACGACGTTGCCCGGCTTGTACACACCGTGCACGTTGCCGAAGGTGGCGGCCAGCAGGTACTTGCCGTTCTCGCCCGCGCCCAGCGCGTCGATGGTCTTCTGGAAGTCCTCGGGCGAGGTGTAGAGCTTGTCGTTGATCTCGGCCTCGACGCCGTCCTCTTCACCGCCGACGACGCCGATCTCGACCTCGAGGATGATGTTCGCGGCATGGCACTGCTTGAGCAGTTCCTTGGCGATCTCGAGGTTCTCGTCGATCGGGATGGCCGAGCCGTCCCACATGTGCGACTGGAACAGCGGGTTCAGGCCGGACTTGACGCGATCGGCAGAGATGGCGATCAACGGGCGAACGAAGGTGTCCAGCTTGTCCTTCGGGCAGTGATCGGTGTGCAGCGCGATGGTGATGTCGTACTCGGCCGCGACGACGTGCGCGAACTCCGCGAGCGCCACCGCACCGGTGACCATGCTCTTGACACCCAGCCCGGAACCGAATTCGGCGCCACCGGTGGAGAACTGGATGATGCCGTCACTGCCGGCATCGGCGAAACCCTTGATCGCGGCGTTGATCGTCTCGGACGACGTGCAGTTGATCGCGGGGAACGCGAAGGAGTTCTCCTTGGCCCGAGCAATCATCTCGGCGTAGATCTCCGGAGTCGCGATGGGCACAATGACCTCCACTGTGGTGTGCTGTGTACAACAAATTCTGTCAGGCCACACACTAAGCCAATCGGCTTTTCGCCTGGCAATTGCCTCGGAACAGGCCCCGGACACCTGACAAGTTTGTGAGGTTCCTTCGAGGTTCGGTGTGACATAGCAATCACCGGTAGGGTGGTGGCCGTGACCTTGCTGGCCGTATCCGATGCCGTGACGACCACCGTCGCGATGCCCGAGATCCTCGATCCCATGTACCTCCTCACCGAGACATGGCTGAGCAAAGTGGTGCTCGGCGCGATCCTGGCAATCGTCTTCATCGAGACCGGCCTGCTGTTCCCGCTGCTTCCCGGCGACTCGCTGCTGTTCACCGGCGGCATGCTCGCCGCCCAGGATCCCGCGCCCGCCGGACTCAACATCTTCGTGCTGGTGCCGCTGACGATCCTGGTCGCGTTCCTCGGTGATCAGTCCGGGTACTGGATCGGCCGCGGCATCGGCCCGGCCATCTTCAAGAAGGAAGACAGCCGCTTCTTCAAGAAGAAGTACGTCACCGAGACGCACGAGTTCTTCGAGAAGCACGGCCCCAAGACCATCATCCTGGCCCGCTTCGTGCCCATCGTGCGCACGTTCATGCCGGTGCTGGCGGGTGTGTCCAAGATGGACTACCGCAAGTTCGTCGCCTTCGACATCATCGGCGCGATCCTGTGGGGCGGCGGCGTCACGGTGCTCGGTTACTTCCTGGGCAATTTCGAGTTCATCCGCAAGAACATCGAAGCCATCTTCCTGCTGATCGTGTTCATCTCGATCCTGCCCGGCATCGGCGCGGTGCTGCGGAACCTGCGCAACCGGAACGCGAGTCCCGATGCGAACGCGAACGCCGACACCGAGCAGTTCGCGGTCATCACGAACGAGCCGAACCGCTGAGCCAAAAGGTGTCCACCCACCCGATGAACGTCGCCATGGGCGGTTTCGGACCGCTCGAAACGGCCGGACCGGTGTTGGTCTGGACAGTCGTCCTGACCTTTGTCTTTCTCGAATGTGCGCTCATCATCGGGCTCTTCCTGCCCGGTGATTCCATGCTGCTGACCGCGGGCATCGTGCTGGCCGCGCACGGCTCCGGCGAAGCGCACGTCTGGGCGCTATCGGTCGGCGCGATGATCGCCGCCGTCGCGGGCAACCAGGTCGGGTACGTGATCGGGCAGAGAACCGGCGATCACCTGGTGGCTCGAAAGAACGGCAAGTACATCAACACCCAGAATTTGACCCGGGTGGCCGACCTCCTGCACCGGCACGGATTCCTGGCGGTTCTGGTCGCGCGCTGGATTCCGTGGGTGCGCACGCTGTGCCCGCTGGTCGCGGGCGCGGCGGGCATGGATCATCGCCGGTACACGATCGCCTCCACCATCGGTGCGATCATCTGGGCGCCGGTGCTGCTGCTCGTCGGCTTCTACGCCGGTAATTTCCTGGAGGGCATGGACTGGCTCATGCCCGCGGTGATCGGCACGCTGATCGTGGGCCTGGTGCTCGGCACGATCGTGGGCGTGCGCCAGTACCGCGTGGAGATGGCCCGTCCCGCCGAGGATTTCGACCTCGAGTGCGAGACCGAGCCCATCCCCCAGGTGCACCGCCACACCGCCTGAACCGCGACTCCGCACGGCGCGCTCTCGACCGCCGAATGCCGCGTCCGAACCGGCGGGATTCGCTCAGGCACCTTCCGATATCGGTGCCACACGCGGTGGATGAATCCAACCCGCTCGGATCAGAATCCCGCTGCCGAGACAACATGTGCAGCTTCCATCAGCTTCCAGCCCGAAAGCTGCACCGACAGATCGCGTTCGGGGTTGCGCGAGGCCGTGACCGAACCGCCCTCGAGCATGCCCGCCCCGGAGATGCGCGGTAGTCGCGCGGGCTGTCGCCAATCCGGGCCGAAGAGCGGGTTCCCGTCCACGTCGAGCCGGTTCTCCCAGGCCGCGACGGCCGAGCGGCTCACGATGTCCGCCGCCCCGCGCCGCGCGTTCACCTGCGCCGGTTCATCGCCAGGGAGCATGAGCGCCATCAGGGCCAGGTAGCGGATCAGGATGCCGTTGAACAGGCCGCCGTCGCCGCCGCCGTCCCCGGTGACCACCCCGCCCACCACGAGGTGTTCCTCGATGGCCGCGAGCAGGCGCACCGCGCGGTCGACGTGCCTGGGTTCGCCGGTGTGCACGGCCAATTCGGTTTCCAGGCCGAGCACCACGCCCTGGCAGTAGCTGTAGGCGGGCGTCTCGATCTCACCCGAGGGCAGGTGAATGCCGTCCAGGATCAGGCCGGAGTTCTTGTCCCGCAGGGTGTCGTCGAGCCAGTCGGAGATCTCCTGCGCGCGGGCGTAGCGGCCGAGCCGGGCCATGGCGATGCCGACCGGTCCGTTCGCCGGGGCGTTGAAGTAGTCCGATCCGCGCCGCCACGGCACCGCGCCGAACTGCGGCTCGAAGCCGGTGTACAGGTCCTTCTCCAGCGCGAGCAGCCCACCGCGCACCTCGGTGATGCCCTGGGTCCGCTCGGCGCGTTCGAGCGAGATGGCCAGCCACGCCATGTCGTCGTAGTAGTTGTTGGTCCACCCGGTGAGGTTGCGAACCCGCATCCCCTGCGCGACGGTCGCGATCCGCCGCCGCCGGGCCGGGGTCGGCGCGCGATTGGCCGCGTCGACCGCGCAGTCGATCAGGTGCGCCTGCCACCAGTAGTGCCAGAACATGAAGGCCCGCTCGCGCTTGGTGGCGGGCCAGCCCACCAACCCCAGCGTCGTCCCCGGAATGGCCCACAGCGGGCGCAGATGCCGCGCCACGATCGCCGACTCCGCCAGATCGGCGCGCTCGGCCCACAAAGCAGCGCTCGACTCGGTATTACGCCCGGTCCGCGAAGTCATAGGACAAATAGTGCCATCGGACAGATCGACGCGTGGCCGAATTGTTACCGCGTCGGCCCGATAATGGCCGAACTGACATAACCAGTGGTCACAGTGGTGTTGTATCCGCCCGAGCCGGTGCACCGACCGGAAACCGGCTGTGCACGGGCCTGTTTCGAAGACCTCCCGCCCATTGTCCGGCACCGGTACCCGGGCATCGCGCCCGCGGGTCCGCGGGGACGTCCGGCGGCTTACCAGGCGGTATCGAGATCCGCGTGCTGCCGAACCCAGGCGTGCATGGCGATGCCCGCCGCGACGCCGGCGTTGATGCTGCGGGTGGACCCGAACTGGGCGATGGAGACGGTGAGCCGGGCGGCGTGCTTGGCGGCGTCGGTGACGCCGGGGCCCTCCTGGCCGAACAGCAGCAGGCAGTCGCACGGCAGATCGGCGGTCTCCAGCGGCACCGAGCCCGGGACGTTGTCCACCGCGACAACCGTAAGACCGTGCGCGGCAGCGTATTCGAGCAGCTCGCCGGTATCGGCGTGATGGTGGATGTGCTGGTAGCGATCGGTCACCATGGCGCCGCGCCGATTCCAGCGCTTGCGGCCGACGATGTGGACCGCGGCCGCGCCGAAGGCGTTGGCGGTGCGCACGACCGTGCCGATGTTCGCGTCGTGCCCGAAATTCTCGATGGCCACGTGGAAGGGGTGCCGGCGGGTATCGAGATCGGCGACGATCGCCTCGCGGGTCCAGTACCGGTAGGCGTCGACCACGTTGCGGCGGTCGCCGTGCGCGAGCAGGTCGGGATCCAGGCGCGGGTCGGCGGGCGGTTCGGAGCCGAACTCCGCCGACCAGGGCCCGACGCCGTGCGGATGCTCGCCCCATTCGGTCGGACCGGGGGCGAGTGGATCGTCGGCTGTCGGGGCGGAGCTCACCCGGACATCGTAGTGACCGCCGCGCCGACGCCCGCTCCGGTCACCAGGAGCCGGAGGTCACGGCGTACAGGATCACGCCGCCGTATCCGAGGATGAACAGCCCCATGATGCAGGTGGAGATGATGCCGCAGATGTAGCCGACCTGCACGTTGCCGCGCCCGCCGATCTGGCCGCCGGAGTAGTCGATCTCCCTGCGTGCCTTGGCGCCCATGATCCACGCGACCGGACCCAGTAACTGGCACAGCACCAGACTCAGAATTCCGAGCACCATGACGGTCGTGGCCTGCGGATGGTCCGGCGGCGGGCCGTAGTGCGGGTAAGCGGGATAGCCGTAGGGCGGGTAACTCACCGCACCATCGTATTTCGACGGCGCGGTGAGCGCGTGCCTAGGCGGTGGTGCTGCTGAAAGCGCCGACCACGATGGCGATCACGACGACCAGCAGACCCAGGGCGAGCAGGCAGGTGGCGACGATGCCGCAGATGTACCCGGCGTTCACCATGCCGCGTCCCCCGAGGGTGCCGTGCGAGGCGTCGATCTCGTCGCGCGCCCGCTTGCCCATCACCCAGGCCACCGGCCCGAGGAACTGGCACAGCACCAGACTCAGGATGCCCAGGATCAGGACGGTGGTGGCCTGCGGATGATCCGGGGGCGGCGCACCGTAGTACCCGGGCTGCGGCGGAGGCGTATTGCCCGGCGGCGGATACTCATAGCTCATAGGCATGATGCTAGGTGGTGGTGCTGTCCACACCCCGCATTTACGGGCCTGCTCCATCGCCCGCACCCACCCCGCGCGAGAACGATGGGGTGATGAGCGAAACCGCCGCCCTGCCTACCCTGGTACTCGATATGCCCGATTCGACCGACAACCCGCCGCCCGCCGGACCGCCGCCGGAGACCACCGCGCCCGAGCCCGTGTGGCGCGCGGTGCTGCTCGCCCCGTTCCGGCTGCGGACCTGGAAGGAACTGCTCTACCTCGTCGTGGTCTTCGTGCTGGACTGCGCGGCCGCCACCTACCTCTTCTTCGGACTGGGTGGCGCGGGCTATCTTTCGATCTTCCTGGTCGGGATCCCGCTGCTCGCGGCCGTCATTCTCGGCGGCCGGATCTGGGGCCACGTCTATCGCGGGCTCAATCGCGCACTGCTCGACAACGACCTGCCCGAACCCCCGCCCTTCACGTCCCGGCCCGGGCTGCTCGGCTGGCTGCGCGGCGCGTTCACCGATCAGGTGTCCTGGCGGGCGCTGGCGTTCCTGGTGGTGCAGGGCGCGCTCGGGGTGGTGGTCGGCTATCTGACCCTCGTGGTCGTCGCGATGTCGGTCTTCCTGGCGTTCTCCCCCATCCCCTGGGCGCTGTTCCACCCGGTCAACCTGGATTCCGAAGGGGTGGAGCATCATTCGCTGTTCCAGATCGGTGAGTTCTACGTCGACTCCTGGCCCCGGAATCTGGCGGCGTCCGCGATCGGCATCGTGCTCTGCTTCGCCCTGCCCTGGCTGATTCGCACGGTGTGCTGGGCGCACCGGCTGCTCGCGCGCTGGCTGCTCACCCCGACCGCCCGGGACCGGCGGGTCGCCGAACTGCAGCAGAGCCGCCGCGCCGCCGTGGACGACGCCGCCGCCACCCTGCGCCGCCTGGAGCGCGATCTGCACGACGGCACCCAGGCCCGCCTGGTCAGCATCGCCATGATGCTGGGCCGCGCCGAGGAACGCCTGGCCGCCGGCGGCGAAGCGAGCGAACTCATCGCCCAGGCTCGCGCCGGATCCAAGGAGGCGCTGACCGAACTGCGCGAGCTGGTGCGCGGAATCCATCCTCCCGCACTGGAACTCGGCCTGGAGGCGGCGCTGGAGACCCTCGCGGCGCGCTCGGCCGTCCCGGTGGAACTGCGGGTCATGCTGCCGCGCCGGCCCAGCCCGGCCATCGAGTCGATCGCGTACTTCTCGGTCGCGGAATTGCTCACCAACGTGGCCAAACACGCCGGTGCGAACCGGATCTGGGTCGCGGTGCTGCCGACCGGGGGCGACCGCATCGCGGTCAGCGTGCGGGACAACGGCGGTGGCGGCGCGCTGCAGCCGGTGATCAACGGCGGGGACCGCACCGTCGGCGGCGGGCTGGCCGGGCTGGCCGCGCGCGCCCTGGCCGTGGACGGCACCCTCGCCGTGGACAGTCCGGTCGGCGGGCCCACCGTGGTCACCCTGGTCCTGCCGCTCGACGGCCCGCAATGACGCACCTCCGCGCACTACCGCCCGCCCCGAGAGGAGAACGCCGGTGAGCACCGCGAATCCCCAGGTCCCGCTGCGGGTGGTCGTGGCCGAGGACAACGCGATTCTGCGCGACGGGCTGGTGGCCCTGCTCGCCGACCGCGGTCACCGGGTGGTGGCCGCGGTCGGCGACTGCACGGCCCTGCGCGCGGCGGTCGTCGAACATCGCCCGGAAGTAGCGGTGGTGGATGTGCGGATGCCGCCCACCTTCACCGACGAGGGTCTGCTCGCCGCGCTGGAGCTGCGCCGCAGCCACCCGGACACGGGCGTACTGGTGTTCTCGCAGTGGATCGAAACCCGCTACGCCACCGAACTTCTCGCCGCGGGCGCGGGCGGGGTCGGCTACCTGCTCAAGGATCGGGTGGCCGATATCGGGGATTTCATCGACGCCCTGCAGCGGGTCGCGACCGGCGGCACCGCACTCGATCCGGAAGTGGTGAGCCAGCTCATGGGCGCGGCACGGCAACAGGATTCACTGGCCCGGCTCACCCCGCGCGAGCGCGAGGTGCTCGAACTGATGGCGCAGGGGCTGTCCAATTCCGCGCTGGCGCACGCCCTCACAGTGACCGAGCGCGCGGTGGAGAAGCACATCGGCAACATCTTCATGAAGCTCGAGCTGCCGCCCTCGGATCTCCACCATCGCCGGGTGCTCGCGGTTCTGCGGTTGAAGGGTTGAAACATCGCTGTGTGATTGCCGGGCGTGGAAGACTGGTCCCCATGGTGCGCCCGACTACTACAGCAGCGCTGAAAACGGTTGCGTCCTGGCCTGATCACCTATTGACCCTCGGCGAGTGGTCCGCGCTACCCGAGCTCGAACGCGGCCGGTGCCGCGAACTCGTGGACGGGGTGCTGGTGGTCGCGCCGCAGCCGCCGCGCCATCAGCTGGCGGTCTGGCGCATGGCGGCGCAGCTGGAACCGGCGCTGCCGCGCTCGGTGGCCGCGCTCGCCCGCATCGAATTGGTGATCGACGACGGCACGCCGCCGACGGTGCGGGTGCCCGACGTGCTGGTGGTCGGGGGTGCGGCCGGGGCCGCGCACGCCGACCGGGTGGAACCCGCAGATGTGCTGGCGGCCGTGGAGATCATCTCCCCCGGCTCCCGGCGCACCGACCGGATCATGAAGATGACCGAATACGCCGAGAGCGGCATCGCCGAGTACTGGCTGCTCGACATCGAGGGCACGGTGTGCCTGCGCACCCACCGGCTGCGCGGTGACCGGTACGAACCGACCGGCGAGCACACGGGCCGGGTCACCCTCGAGCTCGAGGGGATCAGCATCCCCCTGGATCTGGACGCGCTCACCGCGCTGCGCACCGCGCCGTAGGCATGCCGGGCCGCGGCCAATTCACCTGCGGCACTACGGAACTCTGTCGTAGATAACGAGAGCGCCGCACTCCGGCACCGGGCGCGTCGATCCGGCACCGAGCGCGGATTCCGGGACCTATCCTGGAGTTCCAGCAGCCGTGGTGGAGGTTCTCATGGACCACGCGCGCGTCATACGCACCGTGCTCGGCGTGACCGCCCTGTACCTGATCATCCTCGCCGTCTGGCTCGCGTGGCTGTTGCCGCGCACCCCGCCCGGCACGGCGGCCCTGCAGGTGGTGGCCCTGGTCGGGCTGTTCGGCTGTTTCCTGGGCGGGGCGATGTTGCTGGCGCAGCGCCCATCTCGCGAGGATCGCAAACTGCTGCGGCACGGGCTCGAAGGCTGGGCCAACATCGAGGCGGTGCGGCCGCTGCGCCGCACCGACCACTGCACCGAGCTGACCCAGATCGATCTGGAGCTGGTGGTGCCGGGTTCGGAGACCTACCGGGGGCGCATCGTGTTCGACGTGGAGCCGCTGGTGCGCCCACTGATCGCGGTGGGTGGCACCCTGTCGATCCGCGTGGATCCCCGCAACCGGGATCGGATCATGCTCTGCCTCTGAGCCCGTCACCGGTCGCGCCGCACACTGTCTCGTATGCCGGAAGCTTGCTGACCGTTTTGCCCGCATTGCCCCGTAGCATCACGACCCATGAACACCGCTACACCGCCCGACCATCAGGAAGCGCCGCTGCTGCTCGACACCGAGCCGCCGCGCACGCTGAGCTTCAGCGACCAGGCGGCCTTCTGGCTGAATCTCGGCGTCAGCCTGATCGGTTTCAGCGGTGCGGCCTACGTGCTGTTCCCCACCGGGCATCCGCCGCTGCCGATCGCGGGTGCGTTGCTGGCCACCCTGCTCGGCACCGTGGCCGGTATCGCCATGGTCGCCGGCACCGGAATGGTGGGAACCCGGACGGGCGCGCCCGCCATGGCGGTGCTGCGCGGGCTCTTCGGCACCCGGCTGTCCTATGCGCCGACCGTCGCCAACATCGTGCAGTGCGTCGGCTGGGGCGTGTACGAACTGACCGTCATCGCGCTCGGCGTCGCGGCGCTCACCGACGACAAGGTCCCGCACGCCCTGGTGATCTTCGCCGCCGGCGCGCTGTCCACCGTCATGGCCATCTGGCCGCTGCGGGTACTGCACATCCTGCGCAAGTACGTCTCGGTCGCGGTGGGCATCGCCCTGATCTATTTCACGATTCAGCTACTGCGGCAACCGATTCCGGAGGTCGCCGGCGCGAGCTGGAGCGGATTCTTCCCGGCCGTGGACACCACCCTGGCGGTCTCGGTGTCCTTCGTCCCGCTGGCCGCGGACTACACCCGCCATTCGCGCAACGCCCGCAGCGCGGCCGGGGCCACCGTCATCGGCTATTCGGTCGCGCAGTTCTGGTGCTACCTGCTCGGCATCCTCGCCATCCTGCAGGCGGGCGGGGACCCGGACAAGATCTTCGACACCCTGCTCGGAGTGGCCGCGGGCTGGGCCTTCTTCGCGGTGCTGGTGCTGCGCGAGACCGATCAGTCCTTCGCCAACGTGTACTCCACCGCCATGTCCATCCAGAATTTGCTGCCCAGGGTGGACCGCCGCATCCTCGCGCTGGGCGTCGGCGTGCTGGTGACGCTGCTGGCGCTGCCGGTGCGCGACTTCAGCGGGTACGCCAACTTCCTGTACCTGATCGGGTCGGTCTTCGTGCCGCTGAGCGCGGTGCTCATCGTCGACTACTTCTTCGGCCGCGGCCGGCACAGCTGGGACCTGTCCCAGCACGCGCCCGCCCGACCACTCATGCTGCTGCCCTGGGCGATCGGCTTCGTCGTCTACCAGCTCATCAATCCCGGCTCGATCAGCTGGTGGGTGAGCTTCTGGTCGCGGATACAGGATTTCACCGGTATTCACGCCACCTGGTGGACCTCGGCCTCGGCGTTCGCCTTCCTGTCGGCGGCGGCGGTGACCGGCGTACTGGTGGCACTGGACCGGCGAAAGGGCTGATCGTGATGGACGACCGCGTCTTCGGCATGGGCTCGGATCCGCTGGTCGCCCCCGACTGGCCGCCCCTGACCCCGCCCGAAGTCGCGGCCGTCCTGTCCCCCGACATCGACCTGGCGCCCGGCGCGGCGCTCGAATGGCACAGTCCCCGGCCGCTGTCCGCGACCGCCCGGGTCCGGACCGCCGACGGCCGCCCGCTCATCGTCAAACGCCTGCCCCGGGCCCTGCGCGATGCAGGTGCACTCTCCGAAGAACACGCCTTCATGAACCACCTGCGCGCGAACGGAATCCCCATTCCGCGCATCGCGCTCACCCGCGAGAACGGCGAATTCACCTACGAGGTACAGGAACTCGGCACCGGCGCGGACCTGTATCGCGGAACCTTCTCCTGGACCCCGTACCTCTCACTCGAACAGGCCACCGCCGCCGGTCGCGCCCTGGCCGAATTGCACCTGGCCGCACAGGGATACGACGCCCCCGCGCGGCCGCCCCGCCCCCTGCTGGCGAGCTTTACCATATTCTCCTCCCCCGACCCGATGACGGCGATGGAGCGCTACGCGGCCGACCGCCCCGCCCTGGCCGATTTCCTCGCCGCCCGCGACTGGCGCGCCGACGTGGAGCGCCTGCACCTGCCCTTCCACAATCGTCTTCGCACCGTCGTCGAACATCTCGCCCCGCTGTGGACGCACAACGACTGGCACGGCACCAACCTGCACTGGGAACACGAGAAGCCGTCCACCGTAATAGATTTCGGCCTCAGCGACCGCACGACCGCCGTCCACGACCTGGCCGTGGCGATCGAACGCTGCGCCGTCGACTGGATCTCTCTGCGCACGGGCGGCCCCGCCCACCCACGCCCCGACCAGGTCCGGGCCCTGCTCGACGGCTACACCTCGGTACGCCCGCTGACCGACAGGGAGCAGTCCGCCCTACGCGACCTGGTCCCCCTGGTACACGCCGAGTACGAGCTCTCCGAGATCGACTACTTCCTAGCCGTGGTCCCCGGCGGCAACCCCGAGAACGCCGAGATCGCCTACACCCACTACTTTCTCGGCCACACCGCCTGGTGGTCGAGCGACGAGGGCAGGACCCTGCTCCACCACCTACCCTGACACGCCCGAGTTCCGCGGGGGCCGCGCCGCTGTCTCTCGACCAGGCTCCGGCGGCGCCGAAGGTGGTCGTCGCGCCTATCGCGACAACCGGTTCCGCCCTGACCGACATCATCGTCGCCCCGGTACTGTTCCCGCTGGGCTTCCTCGCCTACGCACTGTGCGCCAGGGCAGCGGATCCGGCCAACTGCCCCGCGATGCAGCTGTACAACGGCGCGGCGACGGGTTCGGGCGTACGGAACTAGTCCGGCCGGAAGCCGTTGCGGGTCAGCGGTTTCGGAGTGTCACTCCCCGCGCACGTGGGCGCGGGGATCGGCCAGCAGGTACTGGGCCGTCGCGTAGGTGCCGAGGATGACGCCCTCGGTCACCCGGCGCGAGCGCGGGGTGCGGGCGAAGATCTTGCGCAGCACGATCAGACCGTCGGAGACGGTGAACAGCAGGGCGCCCACGCCCAGGCGGGTGCGCGGGTGAGTGCCCGGGATGTTCAGGCCGGCAACGTTTTTCGCGCCGGGCGCCAGATCCGGATCCGAGGCCAGGGTGGCCGCCGTGCCCAGGGTCGCGCCATAGGCGGTGAGCGGAACCGCCACCGCCGGGGCCTTGGACCGCATCAGCGCGGCCGCGCCGAGCCACGCGCCCAGGCGCTGACCGGCGATGGCCGCCTTGGGCCGCGCGCCGTGCCGCCACCACAGCCACGAGTACCCGGTCTGCATCACCGCGAAAGACGAAGCGCCCGCGATCAATCGGCGATCGTCGTCCGGCTCGATGAGCAGGACGTCGCCCACCGTCGCCGCGGCCAGCGCGCCGAGCAGCACCGTGCGCTCGGCCGCGGGCAGCCCGTCGTCGTTGGTCGCCACATCCGCCGCGAGCAGCGGCATGAGCAGTGGTTTGGCGATCCACTGCAACCGATCCCGGCCGGTGACGGCGCCGAACACCGTCACCGCGGCCGCGCCGACGAAGGCGGCGCGAAACGGCCTGGGCATCAGAAGGAGGGTTCGGCCGGGGCCGGGGGCAGCGTGGCGACCTGGCCGGCGTAGGTCAGGCCGGCGCCGAAGCCGAGCAGCAGCGCGAGCTGACCGCCCTTGGCCTTGCCGGTGACCAGCATTTCCTCGATGGCCAGCGGGATGGACGCCGCCGAGGTGTTGCCGGTGTTCTCGATGTCGTTGGCCATGGGCAGATCGTCGGGCAGGCCGAGGTTCTTGCGCATGAGCTCGTTGATGCGGGCGTTGGCCTGGTGCGGGACGAAGACCTCGATGTCGTCCTTGGACACCCCGGCCGCCTCGACCGCGGAGGACAGCGCGCGCGGCAGCGTGACCGCGGCCCAGCGGAACACACGCGGGCCCTCCATGCGCAGCAGCATGCGGCCGACCGGATCGGTCTCGGGATCCTTGTGCTGGAACTCCTCGGCGCGATCCATCATCTCGAGGATGTTGTAGTTCTGGCCGATGGCCGAGGCGTTCTCGCCGTCGCTGCCCCACACCGTCGGGGAGATGCCGTTCTCCTCGCTCGGGCCGACGATGACCGCGCCCGCGCCGTCACCGAAGATGAACGCGGTGCCGCGGTCCTCGGGATCGAGCGAGAACGACATGGTCTCGGCGCCGATGAGCAGCACGTATTCGGCGGAACCGGCACGCACCAGATCCGACGCGACGCCCAGGCCGTAGCCGAAGCCGCCGCAGCCCGAGACCAGGTCGAAGGCCGGAATGCCGTTGATGCCCAGATCCGACGCGACGGTCGGGCCACCGTGCGGGGTGATCTCGGGCCAGGTGGAGGTGGCCAGGATCAGCGCGCCGATCTTGGAGCGATCGATGCCGCTGTTCTTGATGGCCCGCTCGCCGGCCGCCACCGCCATCGAGCGCAGCGACTCGTCACCGCTCACCCAGCGGCGGTTGCGGATGCCGCTGCGTTCGAAGATCCACTCGTCGGTGGAGTCGAGCTTCTCGCACACTTCGTCGTTGCTGACAATGCGGGTGGGTCGATAGGCACCGATGCCGAGCATCGCAACATTCTGATTGCCCTTGTTGATTGCAATGCTCACCACTGGTGACTCACACGACCCTTCGCAACACATTGTTCGACCACGTTGTCGGACAGAAGACCAGCACCCAGGCTAACCCAGAGCACCGGTTCAGCCCAGAGCAAGATCTTGTTTACCCCAGCGCAAGGTCTTTCAGGCCCAGAATGGACCGATACTCCAGCCCCTCGGCCGCGATAACCTGGTCAGCACCGGTTTCCCGATCCACGACCGTCGCCACGCCCACCACGATCGCGCCCGCCTCGCGCAGCGCGCGCACGGCGGTGACCGGGGAGTTGCCCGTGGTCGTGGTGTCTTCCACCACAAGCACCCGCTTACCCACGATGTCCGGGCCCTCGATCAGGCGCTGCATGCCGTGCGCCTTGGCCGCCTTGCGCACCACGAAGGCGTCGATGGGACGGCCGGGCGCGTGCAGCACCGCCGCCGCCACCGGGTCCGCGCCCATGGTGAGACCGCCGACCGATTCGAAATCCCAGTCCGCGACCAGTTCACGCAGCAGTTTGCCGATCAGCGGCGCCGCCTCGTGATGCAGTGTGGCCCGGCGCAGGTCCACGTAGTAGTCGGCTTCCTTGCCCGAGGACAGGGTGACCTTGCCGTGCACCACCGCGAGGGCGCGCACGAGTTCGGCCAGTCTGTCCCGGTCGGTCGTCGTTACCTGCATTGCTGTGTCTATGTCCTTCCGCGTGCGTTGAACAGGCCCCGATTGAGGCGGGTCACCAGGGACCTCGGGATCAGTCCGGCAACCGCAGCGATCGTTTTGTACTGCGCTCCGGGCACGCTGAGCACCCGGGCTTTCTCCAGATCACGCAACGAGCCGGCTACCACCTCGTCCACGGTCGGCCACAGCGCTCGCGGCAGCGAACGCGTCTGTAGCCCGGCTCGCTCGTGGAATTCGGTGTGGACCAGACCCGGGCACAGTGCCTGCACCCGAACGCCGGTCCCGGCCAGCCCGCCCGCCGGCCCTTGCGAGAAGGATACGACGTACGCCTCGGCGGCCGAGTAGGTCGAGCCCCTCCCGGGTATCAGCCCGGCGATGCCGGCCACATTCACCACCGTGCCGTTGGCCGCGTGCAGCATGGGCGGCAGCGCCGCGCCGGTTAACTGCACGACGACTCGTCCCGCGCCACCAGCACCAGGTCGTAGCCGAGCGAGGCGAGCCGGGTGGCATACGCCCTGCCGATTCCGGAGGTCGGCCCGGTGACCAGGGCCACCGGCCGATGAGCGCCGGGCAGGCGCGAAACGGGAGCACTCTCGGTCATCAATCGCCAATCATCGGCACATCGTCGAGGACACGGTCGGCGATGACCGGGACTGCGCCACCATTGTGGTGCCTGTGCCGCGCGGGCGCGGGCAGTACACGCGCAAATGGCCCAACCGCGATACCCCCGGTGTGTCGCGGGCGGCGCCGGACCGCGAAAACGCCGCTGCCGCCGTGACGAGTCACGGCGGCAGCGGCGATAGGCGCGGGATCACTCACCGCGGCGTCGGCCCCTGGTACGGGCGGAAGCCCGGGTGGAAGGGACCGCCGGGCGGTGCGCTGCGACCCTGGTCGCGGCGCCAGCCCTCCTCGGGCTCGGCCGGTTCGCGCCGCTGCGCGGACTCGCCGTCCCGCCAGTCGTCGTCCTCGTCCGGGCGGTCGTCACGATCGTCGTCGTCGAAGCGGCTCGTGGCCTCGTCCTCGGCGGCGGGCGGCCAATTGCGGCGCGGGCGATTGCGCGGGTCCGGCACGACTTTCAGTGCGGGACGCCAGGATTCGGCTTCCTCGGGCGCTTCGGCCCCGGCGATGTCGCCGACCAGGGCGCCGGTCTCGCGCACGGGGCGGGTGCGCTCGGGCTCGTAGTCGCCGTCCGCGTCGTACCCGTCGTAGTCGTCGTCCTCGGGCAGCGGGCGCGAGTTACCGGGTTCGGGCAGCTCGTCGCGACCGCGTTCGGAATTGTTGACCGGCGGCAGCACGTGCAGCAGCCCCGAGAGCCGCAGCACCGCGTCGATCGCGGTCTCCCAATCCTTGGCGACCGACCCCACCGGCAGCATGCCGAGGGTCCAATTGCCTTCGCTCCACAGCTGTTGCACGGAGTCGGGCAGCGATTCGATGAACGCGACCATGCGCTGATCCACCGCGTGCCGGGCGATGTCGGGATTGGTGGCGAACACCACCCGGTCCCCGATCGCGCCGAGCAGTTCGAGGTCGTGGTCCTTCGGCGGGGCTGCCGTTTTCACGCGCAGGTCGATGTCGATGTCCGAGCCGATCTGCCGGCGCACCGCGACCAGTGTCGCGGCGTCCTCCAGGTCGAACAGAACGAACTTCTCGCCCTTGCGATTACCGGACACCACGTCCACCGCGGACAGGTAGCCGAGCTTGGCCAGCGCGCCGCGCCGCCAGGTGGAGGCCAGCGACGGTTCCACCGAAACATAGGTGTACCCCTGGGTTTTCGCCCAGACCTGGCGCACGTGACCGGTGCGCTGCCGTTGCAGCCGATCGAAATAGAGCAGCACGATCGCACCCACCAGCGCGATCGCCGCCAACCCGAACCATATAGCCGTCATCGCCGCCTACCCTATCCAGCCGGGCGGTTGATTGCCCGGTGCGCTCTGCCATTTTCGCTCGCCACTGCGCGCCGAGCGGATTCGCCCGCGCACAACGGCACCGGGCAGGAACGGTTTTCGGGACCGGGTATGGATAACCGGCTTCGTGCGTTCATCGGGTTCCACCGGGCAGTGACGTGCTGATGATGACCTTGGCCTGGATGGAGCCGTCGGCGCCCTTGTCGCCCTGCACCATGACCATCTCACCCACCGGCAGATCCGCCACCTTCGTGCTACCGAGCGAAATCACCTGTGTCTCATCGTCGGTGTGCACGGTCACCGTAGTACCGGCCAGCGTCGTCATGGTCAGGGTGGTGCCATCATTGGCGGCGATGGTGCCCATGTTCGCACCGAGCGAATCGATGTCGCCCAGACCGGGAATCTGCGGCACCCCGCTGGGCAGCGGCTGCGAGGAGGTGTTCGGATTGGAGGGGAACACGAAACTGGGGGCCGCCGTGGTACCTCCGGCGGTGGTTGATTCGGGCGTATTGCGGTTGGCCAGTAGCACTCCCACCGCCACGCCGATCACCGCGATGCCCGCGAGGGCGGCCAGCCCGAGTCCGATCCACAGCCCGGTCCGGCGCGGCGGTTCCGGGGCGGGCGGGCGCGGAAAACCGGCGGGCGGGTAACCGCCCGGCGCGCCCGGGCCGCCCGGATAACTCGGCGGCGGCGGCGCGTATCCGCCCGCGGTGTCGTAGGTGCTCGTCGGCGCGTACCCGGCTCCGGCCGCGTAGGTGGCCGTCGGCTCGTAGCCCGCACCCGCTTCGTATCCGCCCCAGCCCGCGTCGTACGGCGGTATGACGCGGGTGGCTTCCGGGCCGGGTACCTGCCCGAAATACTCGGTCGGCCCGTACGCGCCCGCGGGATCGGAGGTGTGCCCGACCGGCCCGGCGGCGGACTCGACCTTCTCGGTCGGACCGTCCCCCGGGCTCACGTCGGGCCGCCGCGCCCACGGATCGCTCGGATTCGTCATGACCTCCAGACTAGGCTGCCGAGCTCTCCGCAGCCGCGAACTCGACCGAGCGGTGTGCTCTTCGCAACCACCCGGCCGAGTTCGGAGATCACCTGCCCACGATGAGGTGATCGCCGTCCGAGCTCACGTTCACCTTGACCGTGTCACCGTCCTTGATCTCCCCGGCCAGCAGCTCCTTGGCGAGGGTGTCGCCGATGGACTGCTGGATGAGCCGGCGCAGCGGACGGGCGCCGTAGGCCGGGTCGTAACCCCGCACCGCGAGCCAGAACCGCGCCGAATCGGACACCTCGAGTTCGAGCCGGCGTTGGGCGAGCCGCTTCTGCAGCTGATCCAGCTGGATGTCGACGATGCCCTCGAGCTGCTCCTCGTCGAGCGGATGGAACATCACCACGTCGTCGAGCCGGTTCAGGAACTCCGGTTTGAACGCCGCGCGAATCGCGTTCATCACCATGTCCTGCGAGCCGCCCGCGCCCAGATTCGAGGTGAGAATCAGGATGGTGTTGCGGAAGTCGACCGTGCGACCCTGGCTGTCGGTGAGCCGGCCTTCGTCGAGCACCTGCAGCAGGATGTCGAACACGTCCGGGTGCGCCTTCTCGATCTCGTCGAAGAGCACCACGGTGTAGGGCCGACGCCGCACGGCCTCGGTGAGCTGACCGCCCTGGTCGTAGCCGACGTAGCCGGGGGGCGCGCCGACGAGCCGGGCCACCGAGTGCTTCTCGGAGTACTCGCTCATGTCGATGCGCACCATGGCGCGTTCGTCGTCGAACAGGAAGTCCGCCAGCGCTTTCGCGAGTTCGGTCTTGCCGACGCCGGTGGGGCCGACGAACAGGAACGAGCCCGTGGGCCGGTTGGGATCGGCGACCCCGGCGCGTGCCCGGCGCACCGCGTCGGACACCGCCCGCACCGGTTCACGCTGACCGATGACGCGCCGCTCGAGCTCCTCCTCCATGCGGAGCAGCTTCTGCGTCTCGCCCTCCATCATGCGACCGACCGGGATGCCGGTCCACGCCGAGACCACCTCGGCGATGTCGTCCGGTCCGACCTCCTCCTTGAGCATGACCTCGCCGTCGGCGGCGGCTCCGGCCTTGGCCTCGGCCGCGTCGAGTTCCTTCTCCAGCGCGGGAATTCGGCCGTACCGGAGTTCGGCCGCGGTGCCCAGATCGCCGTCGCGTTCGGCGCGCTCGGACTCGCCGCGCAGGTTCTCCAGCTGCTCCTTGAGCACGCGCACCGAATCGATGGCCTGCTTCTCGTTCTGCCAGCGGGTCATGAGCTGGTTCAGGACCTCGCGGTCGTCGGCGAGTTCGGAACGCAGCTTCTCGAGCCGGGCCTTGGACGCCTCGTCGGTCTCCTTGGCGAGGGCGACCTCCTCGATCTCGAGCCTGCGCACCGCGCGTTCGACCTCGTCGATCTCCACCGGCCGCGAATCGATCTCCATGCGCAGCCGCGACGCGGCCTCGTCGACCAGGTCGATGGCCTTGTCCGGCAGGAAGCGCGAGGTGATGTACCGGTCCGAGAGCGTCGCGGCGGCGACCAGCGCCGAGTCGGTGATGCGCACGCCGTGGTGCACCTCGTACCGCTCGTTGAGTCCGCGCAGGATGCCGACGGTGTCCGCCACCGACGGTTCGCCGACCAGCACCTGTTGGAACCGGCGTTCCAGGGCCGGGTCCTTCTCGATGTGCTGGCGGTATTCGTCGAGGGTGGTCGCGCCGACCAGGCGCAGTTCGCCGCGCGCGAGCATCGGCTTGATCATGTTCCCGGCGTCCATGGCGGACTCGCCGGTCGCGCCCGCGCCGACGATCGTGTGCAGCTCGTCGATGAACGTGATGATCTGGCCCGCACTGGATTTGATCTCCTCCAGCACCGCCTTCAACCGCTCCTCGAACTCGCCGCGGTACTTCGCGCCCGCGACCATGGCGCCCAGATCCAGCGAGACCAGCTTCTTGCCGCGCAGCGATTCGGGCACATCCCCGGCGATGATGCGCTGGGCCAGGCCCTCCACGATGGCGGTCTTGCCGACGCCGGGTTCGCCGATGAGTACCGGGTTGTTCTTGGTGCGCCGCGACAGGACCTGCACCACGCGCCGAATCTCGTTGTCGCGCCCGATGACCGGGTCGAGTTTGCCCTCGCGGGCCTGCGCGGTCAGGTCGGTGGAGTACTTCTCCAGCGCCTGGTAGCTGCCCTCGGGGTCGGCGGTGGTGACGCGGGCGTTGCCGCGCACGGCGGTGAAGGCCTCGCGCAGGGCGTCGGCGGTCGCGCCGTACTTCAGCAGCAGCTGCGAGACGTCCGAGTCACCGGCGGCCAGGCCGACCATGAGGTGTTCGGTGGAGACGTATTCGTCGCCCATCTCGGTAGCCAGGCGCTGGGAGGCGGTGACCGCGGCGAGCGCCTCGCGCCCCAGATTCGGGGTGGTGGTGGCGCCGGAGGCCCGGGGCAGCCGGTCGACGATGTCCTGTGCCTCGCCCCGCACCGTCGCGGGGTCGACGCCCACGGCCTTGAGCAGCGGTGCGGCGATGCCGTCGGTCTGATCCAGCAGCGCGACCAACAGGTGCGCGGGCCGGATCTCCGGATTGCCGGCCGCCGAGGCCGCTCCCAAGGCGGCGGTCAGGGCCGCCTGAGTCTTGGTGGTGGGATTGAACGAGTCCACAAGTCCCCTTTCCTACTGTTTGCTCTGCCGGGTTCAACGCAGTAGAAGTTGAGTCTGTTCCGCTCAAGTTCAATATTTTCAGGCCCCGCCGCACTGCACCCTCACGCTACTCGCCACGCAACCGAGCGAATGGCCCGAATCACGGTGCACACGGGGCATATCGGCCTACGATGAGGCCGTTCGTTGACGCATCACCCGCTCGTCCCATGCTCGGCTCGGAACACACCCCGAACGAATGGAGCAGCAATGCGCGCGATCGTGGTTCGTGAATTCGGCGGCAAGGCCGAGGTCACCGAGATGCCCACCCCCGAGGCCGGGCCCGGGACCCTGCAGATCCAGCTCGACGCCGCCGGGGTGAACCCCTTCGACAAGCGCATCATCGACGGCTTCCTGGACGGCAAGCTCCCGCACGAGTTCCCGCTCATCCCCGGCGTCGACGGCGCGGGCGTCATCACCTCGGTCGGGGCGGGCATCGAGGACTTCGGGGTCGGCGATCGCGTGGTCGGCAAGTTCCTGATCCCGCCGGTGGGGCACGGCACCTTCGCCGAGTACATCGTGGTGCCGTCGAACTCGATCATCGCCAAGATCCCGGATTCGGTGACCTCCATCCAGGCCGCGGCGCTGCCCACCGCCGGCATCACCGCGCTGGATCTGGTGCACGCCGCGGCGCTCGGCGACGGGCAGCGGGTACTGGTGGTCGGCGCGTCCGGCGGCGTGGGTTCCTACCTGGTGCAGCTGGCCGCGCTGGCGGGCGCGCACGTCATCGCCACCGCCCGGCCCGACGACACCGACCGCATGATCCGGCTGGGTGCGGCCGAGGTGGTCGACTACGGGCGGATGCCGGTGGGTGACTCCCCCACTCGCGAGCAGAACTCCCCGCTCTCGGTCGCCGATTCGGTGCGCATGAGCACACCCGGCGGCATCGACGTGCTCTTCGATCTGGTGAGCGATCCGGCCGGATTCGCCGAGAACGCGGCCCTCGTGCGGGAGGGCGGCGCGGCCTACACGACGGTCGGGTCCGCGGGCGGGGCCGATCTGCGGGGCCGCGGTATCCGGGGCGGGGATTTCGAATCCTCCGGCGGCGCACCGGAATTGCGAGAACTGCTGCGCGATGTGGGCAACGGGGATCTGGTGGTGCCGATCGACGCCACCCCGCCGCTGGACGGAGCGCCGGAAGTTATCGGCGCATCCGGTGCGCGTGGTAAGACGGTGCTCGTCATCTGAGGGCGCGGGCGTGCAAATGGGTGAGCTCCGGCTATATCCGTGCGACCACCGTTTTTTCAGGGATACTTGACGCGGAGGACGCCCTGGAACCGGGTGCGTCCGGGGTACAGCACACGAAAGGAATGTTCGACGTCGTGGATGCGCGTTCGGCAGCGCTGGTCCGCGCAAACTTCCGGACAGTCGTAGAGGCACCGCACGGGCCCGAACGGCTGATCAGCGCGTTCTACGGTCACCTCTTCGCAGAGATTCCCGGCCTCCGGGAACTCTTTCCCTCCGCCATGGACATGCAGCCCAAGCGGCTGATGACGGCCATCCAGTTCGTTCTGGACAATCTCGAGGACTGGGACCGGGCACAGCGCTTCCTGGAGCAACTCGCGCGTGACCATCGCAAGTACGGTGTGGAGGCCGCCCACTACGACATGGCGGGACGGGCGCTGCTCGCGGCGTTCCGCAGCTACAACGGCACCGGGTACTGGAGCCGGGAGCTCGAGCAGGGATGGCAGGACATCACCATCCTGATCTCGGCGTCGATGGCGATCGGCGCGAACTCCGACAAGTCGCAGCCCTACTGGGAGGCGACGGTGGTCGGGCACCGGCGCGTGGTGGACGATCTGGCCATCGTGCGACTGCAGTCCGACACCCCGATTCCGTATCAGGCCGGGCAGTACGTGCCCATCGCCATTCCGCAGCGGCCGAAGATGTGGCGGTATCTGTCCCCGGCGATTCCGACCAACCCGTACGGCGAGATCGAGTTCCACGTGCGCAAGGTGCGCACCGGCTGGGTGAGTCCCGCCATCATCAACGAGACCGAGGTGGGCGACCGCTGGATGATCGCCGCGCCGCTGGGCGGGCTGCACGTGGATCTGCGCAGCCGCCGCGATGTGCTGATGATCAGTTCCGGCACCGGCATCGCGCCGATTCGGGCGCAGCTCATCGAAATGGGCAGGCGCGGCATCAATCCGCGCGTGCACCTGTTCATGGGCGGGCGTTATCCGTGCGATCTCTACGACGTGGAGAACCTCTGGCAGCTGTCGCAGAGCAATCCGTGGTTGACGGTTATTCCGGTGTGCGAGAACGAAACCAATCCGTGGTGGCATCCGTACGCGCCCGCCGATCCGCCGTTCGGCATGCATCGGCGGCTGATCGGTAACCTGGGCGCGGTGGTGGCGAGTTTCGGCGCGTGGGAGGACCGGCAGATTCAGATCGCCGGGTCCGCGCGCATGATCGCCGACACCAAACGGGCGTTGATGGCGGTCGGCACCCCCGAGCGCAACATCAGCACCGATCCGGTGTAGGTCGCTCGGGCGAACAGCCCTGCGGGACAATGGTTTTCAGTAGAACTGTCAGGAGTGTGCGGTGACCCTCGACCCCGATCAGACCGGTGAGATCCCCCTCGGCCCGGTGACCGAATGGACCGCCACCGTGGTCGGCGTGCACCGGCTGCGCGAGGACACCACGGTGATCCGCCTGATCGGCGAGTTCGTGCCCTGCGCTCCCGGTCAGTCGGTGGAGGTGCGCACCCCGCAGCACCCGAACATGGTGCGCCGCATGTATTCCGCGCTGCCCCCGTCCCTGGACGGCAAGCTGGAGTTCCACGTCCGCACGGTCCCCGGCGGCTGGTGCAGCGGTTCCCTGGTCGCGGACACCCGAGCGGGCGACGAGTGGCGGATCACCGCCCCCGCCGGCTGGCTGGCGGTCCACGAGGCCGCCGCGGAGTTGATCATGGTGGCCGACGGCGTGGGCCTGGCTCCCCTGCGCGCCCTCCTGCTGGATCTGACCCGCCGCCCCCACCCGCCCCGCACCCACCTGTTCGTCGGCGCCCGCTATCCCCGCGACCTCTACGCCGCCGACATGCTGGCCCTGCTCGGCAACGAACTCCCCTGGCTGACAATAGTTCCCGTGGTGGATTCCGATACGGACCCCGCCCACCCCGACCCCTGGTACGACGAGTGCCGCGTGGACATAGGCTTCCGCCCCGAGGAGCTGGTCCCCGGCCCCCTGGCCGAGGCCCTGTCCCGCTTCGCGCCCCTGGATCACCAGCAGATCCTGGTCTGCGGCGGCACGACGGCCGTGGAGACGACGGTCGACATCCTCGTGGATACGGGCACTCCGTTGGAGAACATCCGCTACGAGGCTTTCTAAGGAACCGCCGAGCCGGTTCCCGGGACAAGCCGCCTATTCGGCGACTACCTCAGCCAAGCTGGCCGCGGTAAGGACGCGGCGCCCCATCTCCTGCAACCGCGCCGAACTCTGCGCACGGATCGCGTCGGCCACAGGATCCGGTACCGGCCCGAACCGCTGCGACAACTGCTCGATCAGCATCTCGGCACGGCCCTCCGCGCGGCCCTCGACCCGGCCTTCGACGCGGAGCCGATCTGCGGTCGTCACGAATGCCTCCTTGATTTCGGGTCCGAGCTGATCGATAACAGGCAGTAGATCGCCCACAACAGTATCTCCCACCACCAGGATGTACTCCAGCACACGATCGACCTCCGCCGAGGTCAGAGTCGTCAGGTCCGCGATCAACCCCGACAAGTCCCGTTCGAGGTGCCGATTCCCCGGCGCGCTCTTGAGCGAGCAGCGTCAACGTCACCCGGACCCGCGCCGGACGCCGGGCCAGCAGCGCGGCCACATCGACCGTGGCCAGATCATCGAGCAGGAATCCCATCCGCGGCAACACCCCGGACAGCGCCGACGCCATCGCGGGCTCGACATCGATCAAATCCGCTACCTGGATCGAGTGGCTCCACGGCTTCCCATCGGTGCCCGCGTGCACCACGACCGGTATCACCGCCGGCAAGCGCTTCGCGTCGGGGTTCGTCTCCAGATACCGCTCCCAGATCCGCACCACGTACGCCAGCATCCGGAACGCCATGAGGGGATCGGACCTGCGCTGATGTTCGAGCAACACGTACACCAACGCGTCCCGGCCCGCCCAACGGGTCGCGAACAGGACATCGCTGAACCGAGCCCGTAGCTCCGCCGTGACGAAGCTACACGACTGTGGCTGCATCCACGCCCAATCGATCTGCGCGGCAACCGCTTCCGGCAACACCGCCCGCAACTCCCCAGCGACGGCATCGGGATGTGACATCATTTGCCGGAACAGTGCATCGTGTGGTTTGTCCGGTCGCTTCGGATCCCCCGACCCCTTCGGCGTCTTGGCCATGACGGGAAACTACCCGCAAACCAGCACCGCCACAGCAGATTACGCCGATGTCCGAAACTCCCCCACTCCCGCTCTACCGCCCTGATCCTCGTCCCGACCAACCGGACAGTCACAGTGATGCAGCAAGATTCGAAGCATCCGCGCCGAGCAGGTTGGATCCCCCGCAACAGATGATCACCTCATGTATTTCCCGGACCTGAGTCCCTACGTCTACGGCGTCGCCCCTCCTGGCGACGATGTCGCCCTCAACGTCGGTTGGCTTGCGATCGCCGAGCCTTTCACCGTCGGCGAGCCCCCGCCCGGGTTCGTCGACGCCCTCCGCCGCCTGACGAGAGCCCCGGTAGCCAAGACCCGCGGCTATCACTGGTGCGAGTACTGCCTCGCGGACCTCGTCCCGCCAACCGACCCCGCAGCGGACGGGCGGTCCATTCACCGTGAGTTGGAGTCCAGGAACGCACTGGGCAACGGCGAGATCGCGGTCCGCGGTTCCGCCGGCACCTCCTTCCACGCCCCGGTCATGATCGCCCACTACGTCACGGACCACGGTTATCTACCGCCGGAGGAGTTCGTGACAGCAGTCCTCGAAAACGGTCCGGCGTAAAACACCGAGCGCTCGGCAGCTTCCCTGCGATGCGCACCTCACACCTGTCCGGAAGCGCATCCGCGAGGCGACTCGACTACGCTCCGGGTCAGGGCCGCAGGGGGTGGCATATTGGCCCAGGAGGAAAGCGATGGTTGAGCAGAACGCGGGAATTCTCGCGCTTCGTACCGAGATCGACGCCTTCTACCAGGGGTTCGGTGATCCGACCGCCTTGCAGAAGGCATACCGAGCGGCGGTCCTGGTGGTGCCGTTGGCCGCCGGCGACCGGATTCGAATTTCCACATACGCCGGGATGGAATGGATCTGCGCCTTCACCGGCGTCGAAGAATACGGCCGGTGGCTATCGCGGCGCGATGAGTTGCAGCCCGATATCGACTACCCCTATCACACACTCAGCGGATGGCGTCTCGCCGACTATGCGGCCGGATCCCCGAAACCGACGGGGGTGACGGTGGACATAGCGGGTTCCGCGCCGATGGTTTTTCCGCCCACCGTGGCGGAATCCGCTGATTCCGGGGGCGGCGCACGATGAACACCGAGCAACGCGCGGCCGACGTTCGGCGGGTTGACGACGCGATGACGAAAGTCCGCGGGCGGGCGCAGGAAACACGAGGTCTGGTCGCCGTCGAAACCGATGCGTACGGAACGATCACCGAGTTGTTCATCTCGCCGGATGCCTTGAAAGCCGACGCCGCACGACTCGCCGCGGTGATTTCGCGCTGCCATCGAGAAGCGCGGGAGGACGCCGAGGCCGAGGCGGCACGCCTGCTGACGCAACTGTCGGACAGCGGCCGCCCGGCAGCACCGGCTCACACGGCCACCGATCTCGATCGCTGGGAGGAGGACGCTCCGCTTCGAATCATCGACCGGATGTAGTCGTAGTCGAGTTGGATTTGGCACGGCGGTAAGCAGTCACGGCCATGCCGGGGGAATTCTGATGAAGGGTGTTCACAGTGTCTGGTGATGAGTTGCGGGTCGATCCGGCCGCGTTGACGCAGACGGCCCAGGGCATCACGGGAATGATCGATGCGCTGTCGGAGGTCGGGTTCAAGGAAACCGCCGCTTCCGGCCGCGGTTTGGCGTTGCTGACGTTGTCGGCTCTGGAGGCGGGCAAGCAGTCGGTGCAGACCGAGTTCGAGTCCTATACCGAGCGGTGGTCATGGGGTGTGCGGGCGCTCGTGCAGGCGGGTAACGAGATCGCGAAAGCGCTGGGGTTGGCGGCGGGCCGCTACAACGCGATGGAGACCAAGGCCGAGAACGCCTTCAAGGTGATGTGGACCAACATGGTCGGCAACCCGTATTTGAGCAAAGACGAGATCGCCAAGCAGGATTGGGGCGACACGTTCTCCGACAATCCGTTCAATCATATGGTCAACCCCGATTACAGCCGTGAGTCGTTCGATCGCGCGGCCATCGCGGCGCAGATGAATTGGGAGATCATCCAGGCCGTCGGCCCGCAGGCCGCCGCCAATCTGGGTGTGGTGGGCAATCCGGCGTCGGTGGTCACCACACCCGACGGAGCGCCGGCTCCGGGCTGGAATACGGGTGCGTCCGCTCAGGTCGAGCAAATCCAGGCCAAGTATCAGCCGCTGTTGAATCCGGAAGCCGGACAGGGGAAGTAATCCGCACGTGGGTATCGGGGACTGGCTCGGGGACAAAGTAAATCAGATCGGGAACGCGGTCGAGAATGCCGCCGAGACCGTCGTAGCCAAGGCAGGCGAGGCGGTCGACGACTACCTGGACAGCAGCGCGGGCATCGCGCGTGATCTCGGGTTGGATTCGCTCGGTGAAGGTCTCGACGATCTCGGCGACAAGGTGTCCTCGGCCCTGGGTGGGCAGGTCGAGGAACGCGAACTCGAGGAGACCGAGGATCCGAAGGAGCTGATCCGGGGCGAACCGTCGGCGATCACCGAGGCGGGGACCGGTCTGGGGAAGTTGTCGACCGCGGCGGACCAGACCGGTGCGGGATTGCGCTCGGTGGGCAATATCGGCGACTGGGTGGGTGCGGGCGCCGACGGGTACAAGGTGGGGTTCACGCCGCAGCCCACCAAATGGCTCGAGGCCGCGGACGCGTTCACCGACGCCAAAACCGCGCTGGACGCGTGGTCAGCCGCGGTGTCCGCGGCTCAAGGGGTGGCCGCGGACGCGGTCACGCAGTGGAAAGCGGCCGTGCAGGAACGCCGGCGGGTGCTTACCCGGTGGAATTCGCTGACCGACGAACAGAAGTCCTCGACCAAGGTCGTCGATACCTGGTCACCGATGTTCCAAGCCGCCCGAGACACCCTCGCGCGAGCCCGAACCAACCGCGACACCGCTGCCGCGCAGGCGGTTACGGCCATCGCGGCGGCGAAGGCGACCGCGCCGGAAGAGCCGCCGTTCATCTCGCGGATGTCCGCCAACATCGAAGACCTCGGGGATATCGGCGAATACGCACGACTGAGCTTCAGCGACGGCTTGTTGACCGCCGCGTCGGGCCTGGTCCAGTTCGTACGCCAGCTCAATCCCAACGACCCGTACAACCTCACCCATCCCGGGAAGTACCAGGAGAACCTGGCGAATCTGGCCGGGGGTCTGGTGGCCACCGCCGCGGATCCCGGCCCGGCTGTCGACAAGATGATCGACTACGCCGCGGCCAACCCGTTCGAAGCGCTCGGCGCGGTGACCTTCGAGGCCATGACCGCCATCCCAACCGGCGGCGCGGGCTTGGCCGCCAAACCCGCGTCGCTGGTCAGCAAGCTCGACAACCTCGCACCGTCCGGGCGTGGGGCACCGCATGTTCCGGCACGCACTCCCGAGCCGGTCCGCGCGGCACCGGATAATTCCGCCCCGCGCGCGGACACTCACCCGAACGGTGATGGTGGTGCACCGCACCGAGATTCGCCGGACCCGAGCGCTGGTCAGCCTCGGAATTCCGACGCACCGGCCACTGACGCACCGCGGTCCGATGTGCCACCGCAGGATCGAGGCGCGGGCGCCGCACCGGATTCGGGTCGTCCCGACCCGAATGTGCAGGCCGCGCCACATGATCAACCCGCTCCCGTCCGGGAACAGCCCAACACGCGAGAGAGCGCCGACGACAACGGCGGCGGGCAGGTCGACGTGCCCGCTGAACAACCACGCGCCAGCCCTGACTCTCCCGCGACGCGCCCCGAAGCACCGGACGATGCACCCGCTCCGCGCAGCGAGGCCCCCGCGACGGCTCCCGCGCGCGCTGATGACCCGTCCACGCCCGGCACCCGGCCGGACTCCGATCCACCGGACCCTGCCCCGGACACCTACACCCCGCCGAAGGAAGTCGACCAGACCCCCGACGCGCCGGCTCAACGGCCGAACGAGTCTCCCGTCGGACCCGCGCGGGCCGATGATCCGGCCACACCCGGCACGGATCCGGCCGCGAACCGCCCGGACTCCGCCCCCAACCGCCCGGACTCGGAGCAGGTACCGAACCGGCCCACGGATGAGGCGCCCCGGTCGCCGGACCGCACCGATCCCACCACGAACGAACCGCGCACCACAGGGCCGGCACATACCGATCCCGGCGCGAACAGTCCCGGCCACCAGGCGAATCCGGATTCCGCCCGCACCGATAACCCCGCATCCACCAATCCCAAGGACACCGAACCCACCGTCCGCACGGACAATCCGCATACCCAATCCGCCGCCACAACACCGACATCACCGGTGCGAGACGCACCCTCACCCACCACACGGCCCGATCCGTCAGCGGGCCCGGCCCGCACCCCGGACAACCCGTCCGGCCGAGGTCCCGCACAGGCGAAGCCCCACGCCCCCAAGCCCGAACCCGCGACGCGCCCCACCCCGGAGAGTCCGGCCGGTCCGCGACCGCACCCGGGCGACAACACAGCGCCGAGAAGCAACCTCGACTCGGGCCCCGACGCGCGCCCGCGCCCCGAGGGACCGGACACACCTCGGCGAGACACCACCCCCGAAAACCGGCCCAGCCCTGAACCGGAGCCGAAACCCGACCCTCCGCGCGGGCGGGAACCGGACCCGAACGGTGACCGAGACGGCATTCCAGATCGGAAGGATCCCAACCAGCGCGAAGGCGATGGGCCTGACGAACCGAAGAACGATCCGAACACCGGTCGCGACGACACGGACTCCGATGCCGATCAGCCAACAGATCGGACCGATTCCAACGAAGGTGCGAAAGAGGCCGCGAACGATCCCGCCCGGACCCAAACCGATGACCAGGTAGCCAAGTGCAATGACCCCGTCGACGCGGCGACCGGCGAATTTTTGCTTCCTGAAACAGATCTCACGCTCCCGGGCGTGCTGCCACTGGTCCTCACCCGCCGACACCGCTCGAACCACCGCTGGGGCCGCTGGTTCGGCCCATCCTGGTCATCGACCCTGGATATGCGAGTGGTCGTTGACGAGGACCAGATCACCTTCATCGGCGAGGACGGCCTGCTCCTGGCCTTCCCCCACGCCGAGCCCGGAATCGCGATGCCACCGCTGGCTGGCGGCTCCCAATACACCTGCGTGCGTACAGAATCCGGCACGTACCGGGTAGCCGACCCCGAACGCGAGATCGTCTGGCACTTCACGACCGATCCCGCCCACGAAACGATCGGCACTCGCCTCGGGGAGTACACGATCTCGGCGATCACCGACCGGCATAGAAACAGAATTCGCTTCCACTACGACTTCGACGGCGCACCGACCGCACTCACCCACACCGGCGGCTACCACGTCGAGATCACCACCGATCCGGCAATCGGACGGGTCACGGCCCTTGCTGTCGTCGATACCACCCAATCCATCAGCACCGTTGGAGATCTCGACCGAGATCGAGCCACATCCGAATCGCTCACCAATGAAGCACCCCGCCTAGTAGTCCGCCGGTTCGGTTATGACGCAGGCAATCTCACCGCGGTCACCAACGGCGTCAACGCCACAACGCGCTACACCTATGACGATCTCGCGCGCATGCTGTCCTGGACCGACTCACGCGGCACCTCGATGGTCAACACCTATGACAGCGCCGGCCGAGTAATCCTGCAGCAAGGCACCGATGGCATCCTCAGCTCCGCTTTCGAGTACATCGACTATCCCGACGGCTCCGGCCACCTGACCCGCCACATCAATTCCCAAGGCGCGGTCACCACTCGCGGGTTCGACCACGACCTCCGCGTCCGCGACATCATGGACCCGATCGGAGCACATACCCGCTTTGACTACAACTCCGAGCGTCGGCCGCTCCGGGTTACCGCCCCTGATAGCGCAATAACTTGCTATAGCTACTCGCAAGAAGGCGACATCACTCGTGTCGTTCGCCCTGATGGCCTTGCAGCTGACATCACCTACGCTTGGCGAAACCGTCCCGAGTCGATCAGATACCCTGACGGCAGCATCGAGCATCGGGAGTGGGATGCGCTTGGCAATCTTGCCGCAGTCACAGACTCAGGTGGAGCGCGCACCTCGTACACCTATCACTCATCGGGCGCCATCGCCACAGTGACCAAAACTAACGGTGCCACAACACATTTCGAAGTCGACAAAGCTGGCCTACTGGTCGGTGTCATCGACCCGTTGGGCGCATTGACGACGATTGACCGCGATGTATTCGGACGCCCTATACGAATCAGCAGTCCTCTCGGTGCCACTCATACTCAGAGTTGGACGCCCTCTGGCCGCCCACTTGAACGCATCTCACCGGATGGCCACACTGAGATTTGGTCCTACGATGGCGAGGGCAATGTCCTCACTCACACGAATTCCGCTGGTGGAGTCACCCGGTTCAGCTATGGATCCTTCGACCTATTGATGGCCCGTACGGATCCGGCTGGAGCCACCACCACCTACTCCTGGGACACCGAACGTCGCCTCACCGGCGTCACTAACCCCAACGGTCAAACGTGGCACTACTGCTATGATTTAGCGGGGCGGATGATCTCGCAAACCGACTACAACGGGGCGACAACCGAATACACCCACGACGACAACGGCCGTATTAGTTCAGTCACGCCCGCCACCGGAGTCACTCTCTACCACACACACGACGTTCTCGGCCGACTCACTGCAATCGCCAGCGATTCCGGCGATTGGATTCGCTACGTACATGATCCTTCCGGTCGCATTCGCAGCGTCTCTAATGGCGGTTGTGCCGAGACCTCCACTCACACCTTAAATTTCACCTACAACGCCGCGGGCAAACTATCTTCCCAACAGCTCGATACCCATCCGCCGATGCTCTTCGAGCGGGACAACTTGGCCAGGCGTACCCGTCGTACGTCCCCCACCGGAGCCGAAACACGTTGGCACTACGACCATGCCAGCCGCCCATCCGGGCTCACTGCTGACGATCATGACATAGCGTTTACCCATGACGTCGCAGGCAGATTAATCCGCTGGCGACTCGACGAGTTGGCAATCGAGAACGACTACACGCTGGCTGGCCGCCTACGTCTCCAGACAGTGACCGGTTATCCAACTCGTCTCCTCAACCTGGGTGTTGACTCTCGCGGCACCTCAAGCGTTTCCCCCAAGCCTCTCCGTTCCGATGAATACGATTGGCGCCCAGACGGATACATCACCCGCCACACGACCCATCGAATTGGACACCGCTCCCTGCAGCGGAACTACGCCCTCGATTCGGTGGGACGAGTAGCAGCCCTGACATACGACGGAATAATCACCGAAAACTACGCCTACGACCCACTAGGCAACATCACCAACAGCATGACTTCTCACCAGAGTTCTACCGAAACAAGTTCTCAGGACACAGCCTACGCTCTACCTGCAGCGGATGAATCTCCAGGTCGCGAATATACGAAGAACCTGCTAATTCAGGATGGCAGAAACCGCTACCACTATGATCCGGCTGGCCGACTGACACGCAAGATAATCACTTGCGCTTCACACAAAGAGCACACCTGGCACTATCAATATAATAGCTTCGACCAGCTTACCGATGTTTGGACGCCGGATAACCAACGGTGGCACTACACATACGATGGCTACGGTCGTCGAACGTCAAAACAGCGCATTTCCACAACCGGACAAATCCTGGAACGCATTGATTACGTATGGGATGGAAATCACCTAATCGAAGAGGTCGCCGACGATGCGACCACTCGTTGGCAGTATTTGCCCGGCACTTTCACTCCGCTCACACAAGAAATCGATCGGTCATCGACTGGCCAGACCTTCAATGCCATTGTCAGCGACGCGGTCGGGCAACCGTCAGAGCTATACGATCCCAGCACGGCGAGTTCCGTCGGTAACAGAAGTAGCAACTTGTGGGGCGAAACCGATTGGAGAGGCGCGGCCTCGACAAAACTTCGGTTCCCCGGGCAGATTTACGACCCTGAGACCGGACTTCACTATAATTTGCATCGTATATACGATCCGGCAACCGGCCGATACAACACCACCGATCCCTTAGGATTGGTAGCAGCTCCCAACCCAAGCACCTACCCTCATAATACGACCAAATGGATCGACCCGCTTGGACTAATACCGAACGGTTGCAGAAATGGAGGAAGTTGGGATATCGACGAAGAACCGTATCTATACAGAGGAATTCCATATGCGGATCAAGGAACGCAGTTCCAACCGTGGATGCGGTGGGCCTACGATAATGCCATGCAGGGCATAGCAGAGCCGCGGTGGGGACGGGTCGCAGACGCAAACACTCATGCAGGTGGGGATACCGATAGCTCCTTCACATCGTGGACCACTGATCACGATGGCGTTGCACTCGACGTGAGCCTAGAAAGTAGCAGTGGCCCCGGCGTCGTAATGCGAATACCGAACGCAGATGGGCCCGGCTATCATCGTGTTCCTGGCGTAAGATATACCTATACCGAGTTCGAAGTGACCATACTCGGCAACGTCTATGGTGCAGAAATAAGCATCAACGGAGGGCCATGGATACGACCGAATTGACTACGCTAGTCAATACCGCAATACTCGAAGGGAGGATTAATGAGCACGCACTAGTCGGAATCGATTCAAATTCTACGATTACAAAGAGTTCAATTTCCACCTCCACTCTCTTGAGTATATATACTCGCCGCCTGCGGCGCACGCCAGAGGGCACCGAACTTCGTTCTCATACATATAATCTGGTCAACTTTCTTCAGGAGCTCAACGAGAGCCGCCTTTCAATGTTGCACATATACAAACAGGATGGCGGATCGACAACTTTTCTAGCATCCGAAGATGGCAATACGGTCCTTTATTGGATGACAGTGTCGGACTCATAGAGCATCTGACTGAAACTGTATAGAAATCACCCTCGGCTCACCACATGTAGGGCGCAAAGCTACACTTCCGCTGGACTTCCTAGAAACGCTTGAACCAGCAGGCCTTGGCCTGCAAGCGGAGAACGCCTGCAACCTCCGACAGGCACACCGTGGAGCATTCTCTCTATTGTTCGGTGACAAAGACGCAGGCGGCAATGAAACTAGTATTAGCGGGACACACCCCGGAAACGCTGGAACCGTGGCGCGCAGCATTTCATGATGACGAGAGGGTCGAATTCCGGGTCGGCGGCCTGCCCGGCATCGGGTTCGCATGTGATGCGCAGATTGTTCCGGCGTTCCTGGCGCATGATCGTTACGGCGGTGTCCCCGAATACGATTCCGCCCAGGTGCTGGTGAACACGCGTGGGGACGGCGGGCCCGGCCTGATCGTCGCGACCCCCATGTACGGCCCGATGACCCGGTGGGAGGGAAGCGAGGACGCGGCCCGTGAGCGTGTCGCCGAACTGTTCGAGGCCAGTTTCGACGAGATCGATCGATACAACTCGAACGCCGGGGGCGACAGCGGAATCAACCGCGTCCTCATCCTGGTCACCGCGATGGGTTTCGAGGGCTTGGGAAGTGCGGCGAGCAGCGGCGGACTCCGGCGCGCCGTCGAGGGGCGAACATGACAGGCAAGTCAAGGCTGGACTGCGGCTGATTCGCCGAGAACCCGACAGCTCCTCGTTCGCGGCGACGGCTGCGCCATTCGTCTGAAAAGCACTCGGCGCGAAAGCTTTACGCGCCAGGTGAACGAAAGTTGGTGAACCCGCGCCGCTGCCAGTCGTACGACAGCGGCGCGGGGGTTTGGGGGGGACCTGCGGCTAGAACAGGGGATCGTGGCGGATGTTCTTCGTCGAGATCCCGGCGGCCATCAGGCGGAACTTCGTCGTCTGGACCATCGAGGGGGCGCCTACTATCTGGACGTCGCGATCTTCCCAGGCGCCGAAGCTGGCCACTATCTTGCCTATCTGGCCTACCCGGCGGGGTTCCAGGCCGGGGTAGTCTTTCGGCTCCTCCGTCGAGGTGTCGAAGTGCCACCAGGGGTTTTCTTCGCTCTCGGTGACGGGGTGGACTGTCAGCCACTTGTTCGCCTGGGCCAGTTGGCTCAGGACCTCGAGATCGTAGAGGTCGCAGGGGTAGTGGCCGCCCACGAAGATGTCGACCTTCGGGTTCGAGCGGCGCTGGGTCATCGACATCAGCTGGGCGCGCAGGGGAGCTATGCCGGTGCCGCAGCCGACCATCAGCATCTTGCGGCGGGTGTTGCGGGGGACGCCGAGGCCGCCGAGGGGGGAACCGATCAGCCAGCGCTCGCCGACCTTCGTGTGGCCGACCATCGCGGGGCTCACCCAGCCGCCGGTGACGCCGCGGATGTGGAACTCGATCTCGCCGCTGGGATTCGAGGGAATCGCGGGTGAGAGATAGCGCCACATCCGGGGGCGCGAGGGCACCTGCACGCTCATGTACTGGCCGGCCGCGTACTGCATGGGCTGATCCAGTTGCAGGCGCACGATCGCGAGATTGCGCAGCACCTCGCGATGTTCGATGACGGTGCCCGTCCACACCGGCGGGGTGCTCTCGGAATCGGCGGCGCCGATCATGGTGTCGGCGATGACGCCGAGCCCGGCGTCCCACGCCTGTTCGACCTCGTCTGTCCACATCTCGGTGCCGGCGTAGGCCTGCATGGCGGCCTTCAGTGATTTGGCCACCGCCGCATAGTGTTCGGCGACGACACCGTACTTGCGGTGGTCGCGGCCGAGTTGCGCGAGGAACGGCAGGAGCTTGTTCGGCTCCTCCAGCCTGTCGACCACGTAGGCGATGGCCTTGACGAGCCTGTCGCGCTGCGCGTCCAGGGCCGCGGGGAAGAAATCCCGCACCTGGGGGTAATCGGTGAAGAGGATCGCATAGAAGGATCGAGCGAGTTTTTCGGGGCCGCCCTCCTCCGCAGCAACCGCCTTGAACGTCGTTCTTATCAATGCGACGGTCCGCGAATCCATTTGTGTCACAACCCCATTTCGCACTCGAACACAGGCGAATCCGGCGAGTGCAGTGCTGCGGGACACTCGACAGCAGCCGTTGGTGAGCAAGTGTAGGCGAGGTTTGCCAGCAACGGAACGGGACCTTTCAAACACACCCCTGCAATTCCCTGAAAACCAGGCGAAGGCGAGCAATTACCCCACAAAACAGACTGATCAACTAGGACACGCCGCGCGACACGGGTTTTCACCCATAGATCCTGCGTGATCCGTTTTGCAAGACTCAGAAATCGAGCGACCCCACCGCAACCGCGCCGGTTCCGAAATCCCCTTGTCGCTCACGACAAATGAAACAAACTTCGCAATTTCCCAACCGACCGGTCTAATTGTATTACCCAGAAGCCCCCGGCGCCACACGCTTGCACCCCGCCCGCCATTTTTTCGCTCCCCACTACCGAATCCAGCACATTGCCTGCAACAAACCGCATCAGTGCGAACACCACCGAGCGCTCCCACCCGGAAACGAGAACAGCGCCCCGGATTCCGGGGCGCTGTTCATCACTGACCGACTACCGCTACGGCAGATTCCGCCGATGCCGCGGCTGCCACACCACCAGCGCCGTACTGCGCTGCGGCGGCGACAGATCCGGCCGGTACCCCGCCCGCAACCGCTCCACCTCGGCGCCGAGTTCGGCGACCCGCTGCTGTAGCTCCTCGACCTGATTGGTGAGCTCGATGATCCGTTTGATGCCCGCCAGGTTGACGCCCTCGTCCTGGGACAACCGCTGCACCTCGCGCAGCAGCTGCACATCACGGTCCGAGTAGCGCCGGCCGCCGCCGGACGTGCGTTGCGGCGACACCAGACCCAGGCGGTCATAGGTGCGCAGCGTCTGGGCGTGCATGCCTGCCAGCTGCGCCGCCACCGAGATCAGGAAGTACTGCGCCTCGGTGGCCTTGTTCGGATCATGACTCATTACGCACCTGCCCATCCAGCACGCGGATCGAAGCCACTGGTCTTCTCCGCCTCCGCGTAGCGCCGCAGCGCCTCGGTGGCATCGTCGTCCAGCTTCTGCGGGATCGCGACCTTGACGGTGACGAGCAGATCGCCCGCGCCGCCGTCGCGCTTGGACACACCGCGCCCGCGCACGCGCAGGGTGCGGCCGTCGGCGGTGCCCGGGGGCACCTTCACACCGACCCGGCCCTCCAGCGTCGGCACCGAAACGGTTGTCCCCAGCACCAGTTCGCTGTAGCTGACCGGCAGCACCAGGGTCAGGTCGTCGCCGTTGCGGCCGAAGACCTTGTCCTGGCTGACGTGCACGGTGACGAACAGATCGCCGGGCGGCGCGCCCCGCAGACCCGCTTCGCCCTGGCCCGCCAGCCGGATCCGCTGCCCGTCGCGCACGCCCGGGGGAATGCGCACGGTAATGGTGCGGGTCCGGTTCTGGATGCCGGCGCCCCGGCAGTCGACGCACGGGTCGTCGATGATCGACCCGGTGCCCCGGCAGTCGTCGCACGGTTCGCTGAACCCGAACGCGCCCTGGTTCCGGCTGACGACGCCGGTTCCGTTGCAGTGCGGGCACACTCGCGGACTGGTGCCGGGCTTGGCGCCGCTGCCGTGACAGGTCGTGCACGCGGCCGGGCTGGTCATGCGCAGCGGCACCGTCACGCCCTGGGCGGCCTCGCGGAAGCCCAGGGTCGTCTCGGTCTCCACGTCGCTGCCGCGGCGCGGCCGCGAGGTGCGGGTGCCGCCCCGGTTGAACAGTCCGCCGAGGATGTCGCCGAGGCCGCCGTCGGCGCCGCCGGGCTGCGCCCCGCCGAAGATGTCACCGAGATTGAAGTCGCCGGAGAACCCGCCGCCCTGGGTGTAGCCACCGCCGGGCGAGAAGCCGCCGCGGCCGAAACCACCGCTGGCGAAGAGCTTTCGCGCTTCGTCGTACTCCTTGCGCTTCTCCGGATCCGACAGCACGGCGTGCGCCTCGCTGACGGTCTTGAACCGCTCCTCGGCCTTGGTGTCACCCGGGTTCTTGTCCGGGTGCAGGTCGCGGGCGAGTTTGCGGTACGCCTTCTTGATCTCTTCGGGGGTCGCGCCGGAGGCGATACCCAGCTCCTTGTAGAAGTCCTTCTCGAGCCACTCCCGATTCACCGGGCATCCCCTCCTTTCGATTCGATCGACACCGGGACCGGTGTCCGGACCCCGGTCGGGGTCGCTGTCGTATTACTCGACGCCAGCGGCATCGGGACCGCCGTTCGCCGGGTCCGACGCGGGTGCGTCGTTCAGATCTGCCACCGCGTCGGTGACACCGACCAGTGCGTGCCGCAGGACGCGATCGCCGAAGCGGTAGCCCTTGCGCATGACCATGCCGAGCACCGGATCGTGACCCGAGCCCTCGTGCTGCACGGCCTCGTGCAGGGTCGGGTCGAAAGGTTCACCCTCCGAACCGAAGTCCTGCAGGCCCTGCTTCTGCAGCGCGGTGACCAGCTTGTCCGCGACGGACTTGAGCGGTCCGGTCTCGAGGTCGCCGTGCGCGCGCGCCCGGTCGAGATCGTCGAGCACCGGGAGCAATTCGCTCACGATGGTCGCCTTGGCGTTGTCGATGGTGGCCTGACGGTCCCGCTCGACGCGGCGGCGGTAGTTGGCGTATTCGGCGGTGAGCCGCTGCAGATCCGATGTGCGCTCGGCGAGTTCGGCGCTGATCGCGTCGGCGAGCGAATCCTCGCTCAGCGCATCTGCGGCCGAAGCCGCGGCGAATTCCTCCGCCGCGGCCTCGCCTACCTCACCCGAGACCGTAGTCGGCTCCTGCTCCGGGTTCGGATTCGTCACTTCTTCTCCGGCTCCTCGACGACCTCGGCGTCCACGACGGTGTCATCGGCGTCCGGCGCGCCCTGGCCGTTGGCCGAAGCGCCCTGCTCCTGCGCCGAGGCCTCGTAGATGGCCTGGCCCAGCGCCTGCGACTCGGTCGCGAGCTTCTCCACCGCGGTCTTGATGACCGCGATGTCGGTGCCCTTGAGCGCCTCGTTCGCCTCGGCGATGGCCGCCTCGACCTTGGTCTTGATGTCGGCCGGGACCTTGTCCTCGTTGTCCTTGATGAACTTCTCGGTCTGGTGCACCAGCGACTCGGCCTGGTTGCGGGTCTCGGCCTCTTCGCGACGGGCCTTGTCCTCCGAAGCGTGCGCCTCGGCGTCCTTGACCATGCGATCGATCTCTTCCTTGGACAGACCGGAGCCGTCCTGGATCTTGATCGTGTTCTCCTTGCCCGTGCCCTTGTCCTTGGCGGTCACGTGCACGATGCCGTTGGCGTCGATGTCGAAGATGACCTCGATCTGCGGCACGCCGCGCGGGGCCGGCGGGATGCCGGTCAGCTCGAAGGAGCCCAGGAGCTTGTTGTGCGAAGCGATTTCGCGCTCGCCCTGGAAGACCTGGATCTGCACGGACGGCTGGTTGTCGTCGGCCGTGGTGAAGGTCTCGGACCGCTTGGTCGGGATCGTGGTGTTGCGCTCGATGAGCTTGGTCATCACGCCGCCCTTGGTCTCGATGCCCAGCGACAGCGGGGTGACATCGAGCAGCAGGACGTCCTTGACCTCGCCCTTGAGCACGCCGGCCTGCAGGGCGGCGCCGACGGCGACGACCTCGTCCGGGTTCACGCCCTTGTTGGGCTCACGGCCGCCGGTCAGCTCCTTGACCAGCTCCGACACGGCGGGCATACGGGTCGAACCACCAACGAGGACAACGTGATCGATGTCGCCGACGGCGATGCCCGCGTCCTTGATGACGGACTGGAAGGGCTTGCGGGTGCGGTCCAGCAGATCAGCGGTGATCTTCTGGAACTCGGCGCGGGTCAGCTGCTCGTCGAGGAACAGCGGGTTCTTGTCCGCGTCGACCGTGATGTAGGGCAGGTTGATCGAGGTCGACTGCGAGGACGACAGTTCGATCTTGGCCTTCTCCGCGGCCTCGCGCAGGCGCTGCAGGGCCATCTTGTCCTTGGTCAGGTCGATGCCCGAGGACGCCTTGAACTTGTCGACCAGCCAGGTCACGACGCGCTCGTCCCAGTCGTCGCCACCGAGGTGGTTGTCACCGGAGGTCGCGCGGACCTCGACGACGCCCTCGCCGATGTCGAGCAGCGAGACGTCGAAGGTGCCGCCACCGAGGTCGAAGACCAGGATGGACTGTTCCTTGTCGCCCTTGTCCAGGCCGTACGCCAGCGCCGCCGCGGTGGGCTCGTTGACGATGCGCAGGACGTTGAGGCCCGCGATCTGGCCGGCTTCCTTGGTCGCCTGGCGCTGCGCGTCCTCGAAGTAGGCGGGGACAGTGATGACCGCGTCGGTGATCTCCTCACCGAGGTACGCCTCGGCGTCGCGCTTCAGCTTCATCAGCGTGCGCGCGGAGATCTCCTGCGGGGTGTACTTCTTGCCGTCGATCTCGACGGTCCAGTCCTCGCCCATGTGGCGCTTGACCGAACGAATCGTGCGATCGACGTTGGTGACCGCCTGGTTCTTCGCGGGCTGACCCACGAGAACCTCGCCGTTCTTGGCGAAGGCGACGATCGAGGGGGTGGTGCGCGAACCCTCCGAGTTGGCTACGACTACCGGCTCACCGCCTTCGAGAACGGCGATGACCGAGTTCGTGGTCCCGAGGTCGATACCGACCGCACGAGCCATGGTGTTTCCTCCTAGTTGATTACCTGCGTCCATGCCACTGGACCGACCCCGCGGGGTGGTCCACAGCAACACTGAGCGTGGTCGGCTCAATCCTGCATCGATCTCTGTCCCGATGCAACTCTAACTTGAGTCGAACTCACTCAACTTGTGTCTGATCTGCACCAACGAGCGACCTCAGAGATGTATTCCCGGGTGCGAAAAATTTCCCGGGGCGGTGGGCCGAGGGTCATTGTGTGCATACCGAACGGTCTCTAACCAGGGTTCGGAGCCGGATTGTGATAGAAGGACGCGCAACTTTCGGCGTCGGTCTCCCGCGTCGCTAGACCTCGGTCCGCCGACCGCAGCCCAACCTGTCGGTCATTTCTCGGAGTAGGGGAACACCTCACGCGGCTCACCGGAGAAGGCGACTTCCATATGCGCCGTCGCGGAGCCGTTGCCGACGTAGATCGTCACGATCGGACTGGTGTCGGTCGCACTGGTCGGCCGCGAAATCGCCACATGGGTAATCCGCCCGCCCGGCACCTTCAGCGTCTGCACCGCACCCGCGAGCAACTCCGCGATGGCTCGCACGTCGATCCCGGTGAGCTGAAACGACTCGGTGCTGCCGCTGCGCGACGAGGTCGTCGAGTTCGCGAATCGGCCGTCGCGATAGCTGATGTCCTCGACCCGATCGCCGTCCACCGGGCGGTCCACGGATACGTACTCGGGAAAGAGCCGCACGTCATCTACCGGTGCGTCGCCATATTTCGCCTGATAGGCCGCCAGGAAGCTACCGAAGCCCGGGCCGGTGGTGCCATCGGTGCGCGCGGTACGCGGCGGATCCGGTTCGCTCACCCAGCCGAAGAACGAGCCGAGCAGCGCGGCCACCGCCACCGTGCCCGCCGCCGCGATCCAGCGCCGCCGCGGCAGTCGGCGTTCGGGCCGAATCAGCGGGGCGTCCACCAGGTTTCGCGGAATCTGAAGATCGGAGATGAGCGCGTCGAGGTCGCCGAAGGTACGCGCCCGCATCGCCGCGGCGGTGCGCTGGGCATGTTCGGATTCACTCAATTCGCCTGCGGCACGGGCGGAATCGATCAGCGAGCAGGCGTCGACCCGATCGGAATCGCGGACCCGCAGTCCGGAATGCTGGGAAACCATCGTCGCCTCGCCTAACCCTTGAAGGGGTATGCCCGCAGGACGGTACCGGCGGGTGTGGCCGTCAGATAGCCACTCTCTTCAACCGAATTGCGCACCCAGATGCTGAGCACCGGGGCGGCACCGCGTTCGACCCCGACAGCGAGGTGGGTCACGGCGCCCCCTTCCACTTTCAGCATTCCCGGCGCATCGGCGAGCAGCTTGTCCAGCGCCGCCAGATCCAGTTCTGCCATATCGAATGTGGGTGTGGTCGTTGCGCGGGTGGTCGTCGCCTTGGTCACTTCGAATCCGCTGCGGTAGTTGTACTCCGTCTGCCGATTAGGCTGCGGGGCCCTGGTCACCGCGATGTGCGTGTCGTGGAAGCCGACCTCGTCCACGACGGTGTCACCGAACTTGGCCCGGTAGTCGTCGCGAAACTGCGCGATGCCCTGCACCGTGTTGAATTTCGGCGTCCCAATGATCCTCGGGGTGATCGCGCCGAGCTCCACCGTGGGCGGCGGCGCGGGCGGCGTCTCGGGCTGATGCGCCCACACGAACGCACCCACCGCCGCGACGAGGCTGACCGCCACCATCGCGACCGGAAACACGAAGCCGCGCACCGACGTCGGCGGCCGGGCGGCGGCGCGGGTGCCGACCGGGCGCTGCAGATCGTCGGTGAGGTCGGACAGCTCACCCAGGCTCTTGGCCTCGTTGGCGAGCTCGGTGAGGGCGCGGTGATCCTCCGCGCGCAGCTGCCCGTCGCCGAGCGCGGCGTCGAGCAGCGCGCAGGCGGCGGCCCGGTCCTCGTCGCGCGCGCGGGTCCGCGGCGGATACCCGCCGCGCCGGCTCGGCCGCGCGGTGGGCACCCGGGTCTGCGTCGCGCCGGGAGTGGCCTGCAGATCGGCGACGAGCCGGTCCAGCTCACCCAATGTCCGTGCGTCCCTGGCCCGTTCGGACCGGTCGTGATACTCCGCCGCCCCGAGCTGCCCCTCCTCGTAGGCGGCGTCGAGCCGCGCCCGGACGTTGACGCGGTCGACGTCCCGCGCCCGCATGCGCCCGGAGCTGGCAGAACCCGACGTATCGGACGATCTCGCACTCACAAGCGGATGGTAGCGGCCCGGCGGCCCGGGGTGCGCGGCAAAGCCCGCGCCCGCACCCCGAGAACATCGACACCCCCGGCGACGCGGTCTCGCGGCCCATTCGGACCGGAGAGCGGAAACTCGCAGCCGCACAGGGGAAATGGCGGCGCGATCCCGGGCCGGGGGCGGTCGTCGCGCGACGCGCCCGGGAATCAGACACGCGGAGTGTCCGAAATACCCGGCTTTCGAACGGTCTGGGAAAAGATCTAGCTCAGTTGTCAGCCCAGCTCAGGAGGCCAGATGGGAGTGCGGTTCGGCATCTCTATCCCGCCCGTGGCAGCCGCGCTGGCGGATGTACTGGACATGACGAGGGCGGCCGAGGACGAGGGCCTGGATCTGGTGGGTATACAGGATCACCCGGGTGCGCCCGAACGCGGTGACGCCTTCACCGTGCTGGGACCGGCCCTGGAGACCACCAGACGGATCACCCTGTACTCGGGCATCGCGGCGATGCCGCTGCGGCGGCCGTCGATGCTCGCCAAACAGGCCGCCACCCTCGGCCTGATCAGCGGCGGGCGATTCGAACTCGGGGTCGGCACCGGCGCTTTCGACGAGGGCGCGCTCGCCCCGAGCGGCCCGGGCACGCGCGGCGCGGCCGCCCTGAGAGCCCTGTCCGAGGGTATGGAGATCATCCGGTCCGCCTGGAGACCGGGACAGGTCGTCACCGTGCGCGGCACCGAGTACACGGTCGCCGGCGGGCCGGGCGGACCCGCGCCCGCGCAGCGGATGGCGCTGTGGCTCGGCGCGGCGGGCCCGCGCGCGCTGGACCTCATCGGCCGCGCGGCCGACGGCTGGGTCGCCCCGCTGCCGACCTGGCTGCCCCGGGAGCAATGGCGCGGCGCACAGGATCGCATCGACGCCGCCGCGCGGGCGGCCGGGCGTGACCCGCGAACCATCGCCCGCATGGCCCCGCTGCCCGGGGTGATCGACGACCGGGCCGGGCATTCGCGGCCGCGCGGCGCCGAGTCGATCCGGGGCTCGGCCGCACAGTGGGCGGAGATCATCGCGGAGCTGCACCGCGAGGCTCGCTTCGACACCTTCATGTACTGGCCGGCGAGCCTGGATGTGGATCAGGTCCGGCGTTTCGCGCGCGAGGTCGTACCCGCGGTTCGTGAACGGCTCGGCGCGGTGGCCATGGCCGGATAGGGCGCCCGCGGTCTCCCGCGCAGCGCGCGACAACCGCACCGCACCAGGGACTTCCGGGCACGATCCCGCTGCCGGGCACGCTAGCCCAGCAGCGGAAAGCCACCGGATTCCAGGAGCGCGGCGATGGCGTCGACGCGTGCGCGGGGGACCGCGTAGTCCGGGTGGGCGCCCAGGATCGCGGCCGCGTCGTGCAGGCGGACCATCTGTCGTTCGGCGTCGGCGACGGTGCGCCCGTCCGGGGTGATCGGGTGGCCGGCGAAGGCGGGCGCGCGCGGATTCACCCGGCCCAGGCTCAGCGCCCGGTCCACCCGGCGCGAACACCGGCACGGCGCTTGCGGATTGGCGAGCCCGCAGTTCGCGGTGAGGAAGTTGCCGAGCCGCTTCTTGGCGCGCTCCAGACGTTTTCGATACGCGGCCGGGGTGACATCCGCGATCCAGGCGGCCTCGGCCGAGCTCAGTTCGAAGATGTCGGAGAGCACGAAGGCGATCCGCTCCTCGCGCCCCAGGCACTGCAGCATGGCCTGACTGCAGTTGAGCCGCACCTCGTGGGTGAGCAGCACGGCCTCGGGTCCCCGGTAATCCTGTTCGGCCAGCCCGTCCCGCAGTCCCTCCCCGAATTCGTCGAGGCTGAGCTGATTCGCCTCCTGCGGGGTCCGGCGCCGCAGATTCAGCAGGTAGTTGACCCCGATGCGATACGCCCAGGTGAGCAGCTTGGCCTCGCCCCGCCAGGTGCGCAGGCTCCCCACCGCCCGCAGCAGGATCTCCTGCGCGGCGTCCTCCGCGTCGGCGGGCCGCCACACCATGCGCAGCGCCAGCCGGTAGATCGGGTCCTGCAGCAGCCGAACGACATCCGACACCGCCGCCCGGTCCCCCGCCACCGCCCGCGCGACGAGCTCGCGCTCGGCCGCGTCCGGACCGCGCTCGGCGGCAACCGGGTCGGGCCGGCGGCCGTCCGACTCGACGGGTTCGGGAGCGCCGGGCTGTATCGACATACCGCCAGCTTGTGCAGGCTGTCCCCGGGGCGCAAGGGCTTTCGCCGGAGATCACCGGAACGTCGGGCCGGACCCACGTCGGGTGATCAAGGGTGCAGGCACTGCGGCCGCGTCGAGATTCGCGGCCCCGGCAGGGATCACGGGGCGAAGCGTGCTCCGGCCCCGTGATCAGCCCTGCCACGGCGATATCAGGCTACCGCCCGCGCGGCGGTGAGCGCGTGCCGTCGCAGCCACTCGGCCACGGCGGCCCCGATCGCGTCGGGCTGATCCTCCGGGCAGTGGTGTCCGGCGGGGCCGATGTTCACCGTCTCGACGGACGCGAAAGTCCGTGCCGCCCACTCGATCGCCTCCGCCGAGCCGAGGCCGACGCCGTGCTCGACGCCCATGATCAGCTTGGGCACCTCGGGCGAGTCGGCCATCCAGCGGCCGTAGTTCTCCATGATGGCGACCACGTCGGCGGGGTCGCCGTCGAGCGGGAACTCGCGGGGCCACACCAGCATCGGCTTGCGCGAGGCCGGGGTGGGGTACGGCCGGCGGTACTCCTCGAGCGCTTCGAGGGACAGGCTGCGGGTGGAGGCGGGGAGGTTGAACTCGATGAACATGTTCTTCTCCAGGACCATTTCCTCCCCCTCCGGAGAACGGAAGCGGCGGAACAGTTCCGCGCCCTGCGGCGGCATCTCTAACCAGCTCAGCGGGCGCAGGAACGTCTCGACCACAGCGATGCCGCGCACCTGCCCGGGATGCCGCGCGGCCCGGTCCATGGCGAGCGCGCCGCCCCAGTCGTGGCCGACCAGCACCACCTCGTCCAGGCCGAGCGCGTCGAACCAGGCGTCGAGGTAGCGGGCGTGGTCGGTGAAGCGGTAGTCGCTCTCGGGCTTTCCGGAGTCGCCCATGCCGACGAGATCCGGTGCCAGCACCCGCGTTTCGCCGCTGACGTGCGGAATCACGTTGCGCCAGATGTAGGACGAGGTGGGGTTGCCGTGCAGGAAGACGACGGGGATGTCACCGCTGCCGGTGTCGGTGTACGCCAGGTACGAGTCGAGTACGTCGATGGTTGCCATGCTTCGCGTCCTTCCGGGTGAATTGCCTTCACCCGGTTGGACACTCACCGGCGGCGGCTGTGACCGGCCGGGTCAGTGAGTTGGATCACAGTCGTCCGGCGCCCGCCGATCGACCATCAGACCGGGATGCACACCGGGCGTCAGGCCGTTGCCGACCGCGGCGCGCTGCAGCAGCGCGACGAGCACCGCGCGTTCCTCCGCCCGCAGCGGCGCGAGCAGTTCCGCGTCCAGTTCGCTCGCGATGCGGGCCGACTCCACCAGCAATTCGGTGCCCGCGGGCAGCAGGTGCACCGCGTGCGCGCGCCGATCCGCGGGATGCCTGCGGCGTTCGACCAGACCGCGCTTCTCCAGATCGTCGACCAGGCCGACCATCACGTTGCGATGGATGCCCAGGGCCTCGCACAGCTGCTGCTGCGACTGCCCGTCGTTGGCCTGCAGTATCCGCAGCATGCCGTGGTGCTGCGGCTTGATCCCCAGTGGCGCGAGCAGCTCGCCGAATCGGCTCGCACTGTGAGAACCCAACTGCCCCAGCAGGAATGCCGGATGCGCGGCGAGCGGCGAGAGTTCGGGAGCGGCATCGGTCACCGCCCCAGCCTACATGAAGGCACCGCAACTGATTGCCCTATTGCGTGATAATCACTTCATGTGCATAGTTTGAGAGGTCGCCAAACTCCCACCGATTCGAAGTGAGCTCGCCGTGGAATCCGACACCGTTCCGACAACCCTCGACCCCCGCCGCTGGATTGCCTTCGCCGTCATCCTGGCCGCCGGCTTCATGGATCTGCTCGACGTGACGATCGTCAACGTCGCCGTCCCGAGCATTCAGCAGGATCTGCACGCGGAGTACGCGCAGATCGAGTGGATCATCGCCGCCTACGTCCTGTCCTTCGCCGCCGTCCTGATCACCGGCGGCAGACTCGGTGACATCTACGGCCGGAAGCGACTGTTCCTGCTGGGCATGGCGGGTTTCACCCTCGCCTCCGCGGCCTGCGGGCTCAGTACCGATCCGGCCATGCTCATCGGCTCGCGCTTCGTGCAGGGCGCCATGGCCGGGCTGATGGTGCCGCAGATCCTGGCCATCATCCGCGTCACCTTCCCGAAGGAGGAGCGGACCAAAGCCATCGCCATCTACAGCGCCGTCGGCGGTTCCGCGTCCGCGGTCGGGCTGTCCCTGGGCGGACTGCTGGTGCAGTGGGATCTGTTCGGCCTGGGCTGGCGGCCGATCTTCCTGGTGAACATCCCGGTCGGCGTCGCCGCGTTCGTCGCGGCCGCGATCGTCATGCGCGACTCCAGGTCTCCGGTCGCGCCGCGCCTGGACATCACCGGCATGGTGCTGGCCGTCTCGGCGGTCATGCTGCTGATCTACCCGCTCGCCGAGGGCCGCCGACTCGACTGGCCCTTGTGGACCTTCCTCATGATGGGCGCGGCCGCGGCGGTGTTCGCGCTGTTCATCGCCTACGAGCGGCGGCGGGCCCGCACGGCCGGATCCCCGCTGATCGATCTCGGCCTGTTCCGCTCCCGCGCCTTCACCGTCGGCCTCGGCGGCTGGCTGCTGTTCTGGATCGGCTTCGGTGGCTTCTTCCTCATCTGGACACTGTTCATGCAGGCCGGACTGGGCTGGTCACCGATGCGCGCGGGGCTGACCGCCATGTTCTTCGCGGTCGGCGCGGGTATCGGCGCCGGTGTCTCGGTGAGCGTGCTCGCACCGCGCCTGGGCCGCTGGGTCCTGGTGGGCGGCGGCGTGATCGTGGCCGCGGGCTTCGCGCTCTACGGCTGGATGGGCGTGGAATACGGCGCCGGATTCGCTTCCTGGCAAATGGTTTTCCCGCTGATCGTGACCGGTATCGGCTTCGGGTTCGTGGTCGCGCCGACCATCGACATGCTGCTCGGCCAGATCCCCGATCGGGAGGCCGGCGCGGCGTCCGGGCTGCTCAATACCGGTCAGCAATTGGGCCTCGCGCTCGGCGTCGCGCTGGTCGGCATCGTGTTCTTCGGGCAACTCGACAATGTGGTGGCGACGAGCCCCGAGGCCAATGCCGCGAATTTCGCGCACGCCTTCGACCACACCCTGAAATGGGGCATCGGCCTCATGGTCGTGGTGTGCGCGGGATTCTTCGCCCTCCCCCGGGACACGCGACCGGCGCCCACCGCCGAACAGGCCCGCGCCGAGGCGCTGACCCCGGCCTGATATCGCTGAAACGGCCCACGAATTCCGGCGAAATGCCGAAACCGTGGGCTGTTTTCGCATTCTCGGGCCGGGGAAGGAGAACAATTCGAACTGTCCACGAACTTCGACAGGAGTCAGCTGATGCGCGCGGTGACGGTAACCAAGGGCGAGTTCCGGGTCTCGGAATTGCTAACACCCACTCCGGGAGCCGGGCAGGTGCTGATCGATGTATTGCGCTGTGGCATCTGCGGATCCGACCTGCACGCCAGACTGCACTGTGACGAGCTCGCCGATATGGCCGTCGCCACCGGATACGAGCATTTCATGCGCTCGGATCAGAGCGTGGTGATGGGCCACGAATTCTGCGGCGAGGTGGTCGATTACGGCCCCAAGACCCGCAAGCGCTGGAAGCCGGGCACCCGGGTGGTCTCGCTGCCGATCCTGCGGAACGGCGACCAGCCGCACCTGACGGGGCTCTCGGCCGCCGCGCCCGGCGGCTACGCCGAGCAGGTGCTGGTCCAGGAATCGATGACCTTCCCGGTGCCCAACGGATTGTCCGCCGAGCACGCCGCGCTGACCGAGCCCATGGCGGTGGCCTGGCACGCGGTGCGGCGCGGGCGGGTGGAGAAGGGGCAGACGGCGTTCGTCATCGGCTGCGGGCCGATCGGGCTGGCGGTCATCTCCATGTTGAAGGCGTCCGGGGTGCGCACGGTGGTCGCCAGCGACTTCTCGCCCCGCCGACGGGAACTGGCCGCGCGCTGCGGGGCCGACGTGGTGGTCGACCCGGGGGTGGACTCGCCGTGGACCTCCGCGCCGCGCAAATCCGGCATCAGCGGCGTCACCGATGTGCTCAATCTCGGCTTCGACGCCATGGAGAAACTGCGGCGGCTGCCGAATATCCCCTGGTGGTATGTGTTCCGGGCCGCGCACACCCTCAACAAGGGGCCGACGGGCCCGGTCATCTTCGAATGTGTCGGCGTGCCGGGAATGATCGATCAACTGCTGACGGCGGCGCCGCCGCTGTCGCGGATCATCGTGGTCGGGGTGTGTATGGAATCCGACGCGATCCATCCGGCCATGGCCATCAACAAGGAGATCGAGCTGCGTTTCGTGCTCGGCTACGACCCGGGCGAGTTCCGCGACACCCTGCACATGATCGCCGAGGGGAAGGTGGATCCGGCGCCGCTCATCACCGGGACCGTCGGGCTCGACGGGGTGGATTCGGCGTATTCGGCACTGGCATCGCCGGATTCGCACGCGAAGATCCTCATCGATCCGCGCAGCGCGGCCACCGCGCCGTGAGCCCGCCGGGGAGCCGGGCGCGCCGCCCGGGTCCCCGAATCAGCGGCTGTGCCCGCTGATTCGCGCGAACGGCGTGGTCGGCGGCTCGTGCAGGACGTCGAGCAGGCCCTCCGCGCTGCGGACGGCGGTCAGGCAGGCGTTCGCCAGGAACTGATCGGCGAGCGGATGGCGGGCCCGCGCCCGCCACTTCTGCACCGCGGCCAGGGCGGCTGCGCGCTGGACGGGCAGATCCGCCCCCGCCGGCAGGTCCAGGCGCAGGTGGGTGGCCACGCCCGCGCCGCCGACGAGCCGGTGCAGTTCGGTGAGATCGGCCGGGGGGAGCGGTAATTCGCCGGTGCGCAGGTGGCCCAGCAGGCGGAGTTCGGCGAAACCGTGCACATCGGCGAGCAGGGTGCGCACGCGCGGGAGCAGGGCGTCGGCGGTCACGCCGGGATGCGCGGCGAGAATGCGGGCCAGGCCGGTGAGCGCCGAATGCGCCTTCAATTCCTCGGCGCGCTGGGCGAATTGCACGTCGAGGACGGTGCGGAGTTCTTCGAGTCCGGAGCGCCGGGTGAGTTCGGCGGCGAGCGCGGCGGAATCGCGTACGCCCAGGCGAACGAGGGTGACCGCCAGGCGAATACCGAACAGACCGAAGCGCGCGGCCAGGTGGGCGCGCAGGTCCGGCGGCACCGGCAGCGTCGAATCGGGGCGGGCGAAGCGATCCGCCGACAGCAGCGCCACGCTCAGCTCGTCCACGGGAACCGCGGCCAGGGCCTCGAAGGCCGCGTACTCGCGCTGCCGGAGGGTGGCGGCCGCGAAGGCGAGCAGGCCCGCGACCGGAATCACCGACTGGCACAGGCCGGTTCGTTCGAGTTCGCCGGCGAACCGGGCGGCCACGTCCCGGGCGGAGTGAAGGGCGTCCAGCCCGCCGGCGCCTATCTCGTCGGCGCGGGACACGACGCCGATGACGCCGAGCGGTCCGGACGAGCGCGGGGTTGTCCGCGTCGGCTGGTGGTCGCCGGTGGCGCCCGTACGGTGCGCGACGCCACCGGGAGCAAGGGGGACGTTGCCGCCCGGAGCGTGAGCACTCGCCGTCCCCTCCGCTCCGGTGTCCGAGCCGATGCGTTCGAGGAAGTTGATGTCGGCGGAGTCGAGGCGGCGCAGCAGATAGATCACGGCGTCGGCGCTCGGCAGCGCGGCTCCGTCCGCGCCGGGCGCCAGCAGCCGTGCGGTGCGCGCCGACACGTCCCGGGACAGCGACGAGATGCCGGGGGTGTCGACGATGGTGGTGCGCTCCAGTTCCGCCGAGGGCCAGTGCACTTCGAGGTGATCGACCTCGCGCACGCCCGGCGGCTGCCAGCGCGGCGCGGTGAGATCGAAGGTCAGCCCGTGCGCGCCGGCGAGTCCGTCGACCCCGCGGGTGCGCCGCACGACCACGTCGGCGCGCGCGCCCTCGCGGGAGTGGGCGGTCACCCGGGGTGCGACGCCGTGGCGGTACCAGGTCACCAGGCGGGTGCACTCGGTCGCGTCGGTGGGGGCGATGTCCTGTCCCACCAGCGCGTTCAGCAGGGTCGACTTGCCCGCCTTCAGCTGTCCGGCCAGGGCTACCCGCAGCGGTTCGTCCAGGCGGCGGGCGCACGCGTCCACCTGTGCGCGCGCCTGCTCGCCCAGGCCCCGGCGCGCGGCCGCCAGCAGTCCGCGGGTCTCGGCGCCCAGCCCGAACCCGGTGTTCACAGCTTCCACTCCGCACCTCCACGCATCGCAAACCTGTCGCCCGAACCGGTGTCTCCGTTAGCAACCCGACAATCGGGCGAACACGGACACGGGGCGGCGATCGACGGCGACGCGCGGTGCCGCCCGCCGTGCGTGAGCGCGAGCCTTCGCCGGCCCGTGCACGAGTGTGCCGGTGACGACAGCGCGATCGCACGATTTCCGGGACGCGATGTGTCGCGATGGTGGAGGTGCGATGTCCCGCGGGGTTCCCGAAGGTCTCCGGCGGCACGAGATCTGCGACGCGGCGGCGGGCGCCCGGCTCCCGATTGGATCGGGCAGGTCCGGTGCGCACATGCTGTGCGCCGGTTCGGGGGACACCGCCGTGCGGGGTATCACCCGGGTGGAGCAGCTTCGGGGCAGGTCGTGCGGGCGATCCCCGAGCAGGTGCGCACCGGTCCGCCGCTGCCGCGCCCTTCGATTCGCTGATGAATCTCACCGAGACCCGCACGCCCTGGCGCGCCAAGGCCAGAACTCGGCGACGCGTCAGGAAGACGGCGGCAGGGCGGTGTGCGGCGCGGCGGGGGCGAGGAGGGCGTCCGCGCGGCGGCGGAGGTCGGCCACCGCGTGCAGGCGGCGTTCGAGGGTCGCGGCGCGTGTGCTGCGGGCGGTGGCTTCGAGGGTCGCGGCTTCCTGGGCGGCGCGCAGGGATTCGTCGAGCGAGCGCAGGGTGCGGTCGGCGACGGCGGTGAAATGATCGCGCAGCAGGCGGTGGACGCGGTGCAGGCGGTCCTTGGTCTCCTTGGCGGTGTGGAAGGCGACGTCGTCGAGGTAGCGCCGGACGGCGATCTTCGCGTCGGCGCGGCGCTTGAGCAGGCGGGCCTGCTTGTCGTCGCGGAAAGCCTTGCCGCCCAGGATCAGGCCCGCGCCCAGGGACAGCGGGTTGACCAGTGACAGGCCGGCGAGGGTGCCCGCCAGGCCCGCCATGACGACGCCGCCGTAGGAACCGCGCACGCCGACCAGGAGCTTGTGGCCGAAACCGAGGTCGGGCTCCAGATCCGACAGGGTGCAGGTGCCGGATCGGGAGACGTTGCCGTCCAGACCTTCTCGTACGTCCGGCAGGTCGACCGCGCCGATCTCGGCGAAGTGCTCGGCGACCCGCTCGGCCAGCCGGACCGCGCGGGTGCGGGTCCAGAGCAGATTGTCACCGACGGCCGTGCCGACGGTGCCCGACAGCCATTCCTCGACGGTGTCCCAGTGCCGGCCGGGATCGTTCTCGTCGATCCAGTCCTCGGCGGTGCGGGCGATGTCGCGCAGGCGATTACGCAGGTCGTGGTCGATGTCGCCGACCAGATCGGTGATGCCGTCACCGAGGGTCTGCTGCCAGACCGCGGTGCGGCGGCGCAGGTGTTCGGCGGCGGTCTTGGCGGCGTGCAGTTCACCGATGGCGGCCGCGCCGCGCTCGGGGTCGCGCAGCGCCACCAGCTCGCTGCCCAGCGCGAGCGCGAGATGTTCCGTGGCGGAAGCGATGTCGACGGCCGCCGTGCGCACGAGCGCCGCCTCGTCCCGGGCGACGACCTGTTCGCGCAGGAACCCGAACACCGGGCCGAACCCGGACTCGCGCCCGAGCTGCTCGTCCTGCAGTCGCAGCGCGTGCTCCCGCAGCAGAGCGGACACCGGCAGGATCGGGATGTCCAGCCCGGCGGTGGCCAGATGTTGTTGATCGGCCTCGAACACCTGGCGCCAATGCGGATACAGATCCACCTTGGCGAGCAATACCGCGGTGGCCGGGCACAATTCGCGCACCTGCCGCAGCAGCTCCACCTCGGGCTCGGTCAACTCGGTGGACGCGTCGGTGACCATCAGGACCGCGTCCGCCGTGGGCGCGCCGGCCAGCACCGCCGCCGTCCCCCCGCCCCCGTGCGCACCCAGCCCCGGCGTGTCCACCACCACGATCCCGTCGGCCAGCAGCCGGTTCGGCGTCCGCACCTCCACCCCCAGCACGACCCGCCCCCGCGCCTCGCCCCGCCCCGCGACCACCTCCGCCAACCGGTCCCCCGCCACCTCGATCCGCCCCGGCTCCTCCCCCTCGGCCCCCGCGACCACCAGCTCGACCAGCTCCCGCTCCCCGTACGAGAGCGTCACCGCGACGACCCCCGCCGAATCATCCCCGACCACACACAGCCCCGAGTTCACCAGCGCGTTGACGAACCGGCTCTTCCCCTGGTTCCCCAACCCGCACACCACGATCCGCCGCCGCGGGTCCCGCACCCGCCCCGCCACGATCCCCAACCGCCCCACCAGGTCCCCCCGCCCCGCCTCCCGCGCGACCCCCACCGCTTCCCCCAGCACCTCCAACAGTCCCCCGCGCCCCACCCCCGCGCTCACCACGCGCTCCGTCCCCGACGGGGTTCCACGCGCGTGCGCACACCCGACGGGATCCGCGCCTCCACGCCGCGATCACCGGCCACCGGGCTCAGGCCGTTCCGCGGGCGGTCAACCGCCGAGTCGGCCTGCGCGCCAACATCATCAACGATCTGCGACCCGGTACGGCCTCCACCCGACGCGGTCGTGCTCCGAATTCGCCCGGCCGCACCGGGAATGCGGCTACCGGACACACGGCAGGAACCGATCGACAGGCATCCAACGACCGAGACATCGGGTGCCCAGACACTGCCGCCTTCCACCCATGTCAGCGGGCTCGACACTGACTCCGCACCCGCACTCCGATCCGGAGCACCGGCCGCGAAGACTCCGCCGGAATGGTCGGACGCGGGGGTTCGGCCGCGTCGAAGGTGGGTGGCCGGGAACCCCTGCACGGTCCCGACCGCTCGAATCGCCGACCGCGCACCGGGTATCCCGTGTTGGTGCACCCTCCCGGGTAGAGCACCACGACACATGTTCGCCTCCTGCGACATCCACGAATCACCACCTTCGACTGGTCCCGCCGACTTTCCCGCGCCTCGACCGCCGGTCACGAGTGCAGCATGTCCCCCACGATGTCCCCGCCCGCGTAGCTGCCCAACTCGCTCCCACCGTCCAAGCCGCCGTCCCCGAACAGCCCGCCGTCGATCCCCGCGTCCCCCTCGCCGAACGCCTGCGAAACGTCCAGCCCCGCCCACGGATTGGCCTCGGCACCCAGCTCCGAGTCCGTGACCGCGTCCCCCACCCCGGTCAGTCCCGTCTCGAGCCCACTCCCCGCCTGCGCCCCCGAATCGAGTCCGGCCCCGAGCCCGGCTCCGGCACCCGCAGCGACTCCCGCGTCAGCGGCGGCACCCACACCCGCGTCGGCAGCGGCACCCAGCGCGGTGGACAACCCCGCTCCACCGTCGAGCCCCGAGTCCACAGCGGTCCCAACCCCGGCACCCACACCGGTCACCGCACCCACACCACTGGAAAGCCCGGTCTCCAAACCACTCCCAACCAGTGCTCCGGCGTCACCCACCGCCCCGACCCCGGCACCCAGGTCCGCACCGGCGTCAACAGCCGCACCCACTCCAGATGCCAAACCCGCCCCGGCATCGACCGCCGCGCCAACCCCCGCCGCCAACCCAGCACCCGCGCCGACAGCCGTTTCGACACCGGCACCCGCCTGCGCGCCCGCGTCACCGACGGCACCCAGCCCGGCCTTGAGACCCCCACCCAATCCGGTCGCAGCACCCAGCCCGGTGGAAAGCCCCGTCTCCAAACCACTTCCGACCTGGGCGCCGGCGTCGACGGCCGCGTCTAGACCGGTAGCCACCCCCGCCCCCAGTCCGGCACCGGCCCCAACGACACTCTCGGCACCCGCGCCGACAGCCGCACCAGCGTCAACAACCCCGTCAACTCCGGCTGCGATGCCCGTACCGAGGCTGGCACCCGCACCGACTGCCGCCTCGACACCCGTACCGACAGCCGCGCCCGCGTCGACAATCCCGCCGAGTCCGGTCGCGGCGTCTACTCCCGCCCCAACCACCGCGTCTACGGCCGCACCTACACCCGTCGCAGCACCGGCACCGGCGGAAATCCCTGTCTCCAAGCCGGTTTCGAGCGCCGCGCTCGTCTCGCCGGTCACTCCGGCGGCCGCCTGCGCACCGGCACCGACACCTGCCGACAGTGCCGCACCGAGATTGGCCCCCGTATCCGCGACTGCTCCGACGCCGGCGGAAAGACCCGTCTCCAAGCCGGTTCCGACCTGGGTAGCGGCGTCGACCGTCCCGCCGACACCCGCCGCCAGGCCGGTGACCGCGCCCATCGCCGCATCGATACCGGTATCGAGGTCGACGCCCGCGCCGACGCCGACACCTGCCGCCGCATCCGCGGCCGCTCCGACACCCGCCGCCGCTTGTGCGCCCACATCCACCGCGGTGCCTACGCCCGCCGCCGCCTGGGTCGACGCATCCACCGCGGCGGCCGCAGCTGCGCCGAGGCCGGCTCCGGCTCCGGCGGCCGCGTCCACACCTGCCGCGAGGCCGGCGCCGACGCCGGTCACCGCGCCTACACCGGCGGAAAGACCCGTCTCCAAACCACTTCCGACCTGGGCGGCCGCATTCGCCGCCGTGCCGAGGCCGGTCGACAGCTCGGCCGCGGCATCCACCGCCGTGCCGAGGGCCGCGCCCGCGCCCGCTGCGGCCTGGGCTCCGGCGGCGAGACCGCCCTCCAACCCACCTACGGCCTGCGCACCCGCGCCGACACCGGCCGCCAGGTGGGACGCGGCGCCGACGGCTGCCTCGACGCCGGTCGCCACGTCCGCGCCTACGCCGGTCAGGGCGCCGACACCGGCGGAAAGTCCTGTCTCCAAGCCGGTTCCGAGTTGGGCGCCGGCGGTTGCCACCGCGCCGACGCCGGTTCCGAGGGTGGTGGCCGCGTCCAGGGCGGCGCCGAGGCCGGCGGACAGGTCGGTGGCCGCCTGCGCGCCCAGAGCCGTGGTCGCACCGGCGCCTGCCGCCACGGCGGCGGCCGCGTCGGCCGCGGCGGCGAGAGCGGCTTCCGCACCCGCGGTCGCGCCCAGGGCGGCGTTCACGGCAGCCTCGACGCCGGCCGTCGTGCCGAGGGCGGCCGCCGTATCGACCCCGGCATCCACGCCGACACCGGCGGTCGTCGCGGCGGCGGTGGTGATCCCGAGGCCCGCGGCGGCGGAGGTCACCGCCGCGCCGTTGGTCGCGGCGGCGCCTTCCAGCGCGGTGGAGCCGTTCACGGCGGCCCCCGCACCGCCGGCGGCGATGATCGCGGACAGCTGCGAACCTCCGGCTACCAGGGCCGACTCGGCGACCATGGGCGCCACGGCGGCGATGTCCTCGGGGGTCACGGCGGTTAGGCCGGCGTCCAGGAGAGCCTGGGCGGGGTTGGCGCAATATCCGGCGGCCGCGTCCTGGTCGCGCAGCAGGTTGAGAATGAACTCGAGAATTGCGTTGGGGCTCATGTCGAATCATCTCCTCGGTGGGCAGGCCCCGGTGGCCCGCGCTGCTCGAATTTCCTTTCACGTTAGGAACGCGTGCCGTTACGCCGAAACGGGGCGCGCCCCCCTTACACGGCGTGTCGCAACTTTGGGGGGTGTCGGGACATTAGGGGAAATTCCCCACATCCGCGTGTCGGGCAGTAACAACGAACCCCCAGCAACCGACAGCCCCCATGGGCCACCCGGCCTACACCACTTTTTCGTACAAATCGGACTAATGAGCTGCGGGCGGCACGCGATTCAACGTCGCGTGAATCAATTGACAGGGGATCACGAATGAGGCAGGGGATGGCGCTCGGCATCACTGTCGGGTCGTCCAATACGGTCGCCGTGACATCTTCGGGGGAACAACGACAACTGCGGGTGCGGCCGAGTACGCCGGGCCGCGAGCAGGATCTACCGGAAAGTTTCCTGTCCCGGGTGGGGGATCCCGTGGACATGCGCATGGCGGACGGAACCGCCGTGCGCGCAGCGGATCTCGTCGCCGCGGCGGTCGGCCGGGCCGTGAACGACGCGGGCTCCGCCGCCGACGCCGCGGTGGCCTGCTACCCGGCGTGGTGGACCCAGCACACGGTCGAGGCGCAGCGTGCGGCCCTGGCCGCGGCCGGCCTGGACGGGGTCGCCCTGGTCCCCGAACCCACCGCCGCCATGCGCTGGCTGCAGGAGGTGCACCAGTCGAGCCACGACGGCGCGATGGTCGTCTACGACCTGGGCGCGACGGGAGTGACGATCTCGATCGTTCGCACCGGCGCGCTCTCGGGCCTGCTCGGCGAGCCCCTCCGCGATACCGCCGTGGCGGGTGCGGAATTCGATCTGCTGACCATGCGTTACGTGCTCGCCTATGCGGTGGGCGATAAGGATTTCGACCCGTTCGACCCGCTGGTGGAACAGGAATTGTCGGCGTTGCGGGTGCGCTGCCGAAACGCGAAAGAAATTCTCAGCAAAGAGACCGCGACGATGGTTCCGGTGTGTTTGCCCGAAATTGGCCCGGTCGATGTGCGGCTCGTGCGCGATGAGATCGAGGACCTTTTCCGCGCGCCGCTGCTCACCTCGCTCGAGCTCGTCTGCGACGCCGTGAGTCGCGCCGGCCTGACGATCGCGGACCTCGACGGCATTCTGCTCACCGGCGGCAGCGCGGCCATCCCGCTGGTCACCGAAATGCTCTCCACCGAATTCGGCATCCCGGTGGCGGCGGCCGCCGACCCGGCGCACCTGAGCGCGCACGGCGCGGCGCTGCTGGCCGCCGATCTGCTGGCCGACATCACCACCACCGAACCGCATGCCGCCCTGTCCGTACCGCTGCCGGCGCCCCGGCAGGCCGGGCGCGAATCGCATCCGGCCGCGGTCCGCGCCGCGCGACTGCGGAACCATCCGGTGGGCACCGCGCGCGAACCGGGCGCGGAGTTCGAGGATCGGCAGCCCGCCGAGAACCCGGTGGCGCGAGCCGAATCCGACGCACCGCACCACCATCGCGAGTCGCCGCGACCGGCGAACGACGCCGGACTCGACACCACACACCACCGGCCGTCGATCGACGAGAACCGAAGCGGTGCGGCGACTCCCGTGCGTCCCCCCAACCCCGTCCGCCGGATTCCAGCGCTACCCCCGACCGAACAGCCCACCGGCGGCTTCACCCACTGGCGGCGCGTAGCCGTCGCCGGGGCCGTCGCCATGGCGGTGGCCGCACTGGCCACGGGCACCCTCGCGATGGGCACCGGCGTGCAGTCGGCCCCCGCGGATCCCACTGCCCCGCAACCGTCTTCGACCACGGTGGCCGCGCTGGACACCCCCGAAGCCGTGTCCGCCACCGGGGGCCGCGCCGCTCCCATCGGCCATCCGGTGACCACCACCGCGGCCCGCGCGGGCACACCGGGCGCGGCCACGACCGCCGACGGGCTACCGGCCACCGATCCCGCCGCACCACCGGGTACCACCGAAGCGCCTGCCACAGAGCAGGTTCCGGCGGCACAGCCGGTGAACCCGCAACTCCCGTCGCTGCAGCCGCCCGCGCTGCCGGCCGTTCCGCCGCTCGTCACCGAACCGCTCGCCGATCCATTAGGCAACGCGGCGCCCAAGGTGCCGGGCACTATTCTTCCGCACACCGGTGGATGAGAGTTGAATCATCGTGGTAGGCAACACCCCCATAGCGCTCGATTCCCTGCCGTGCGCGCGTGAAATCCTTCGTGAGCTGGACTCCGACGACTCCGCTCCCCCGCTGTTCCTGATTCGCGGCCGCTCGGGCACCGGTAAATCGGTGCTGCTCGGCGCGGTCCGGGCCCGGCTGCGCGCCCGGGGCGCGCTGTTGATCGACAACCCGGACGAGCTACTGGCCCAGCATGATCCGGCGCACGAGCCGGAATCGAGCGGCATCGTCGCGCAGGTGCCCGGTACCGGCCTGCCCGGTCTCCGGGGCGCGACCCGTTCGCTCGCGCGCCGGGGCGCGGCCCTGGTCGTGGACGACGCGCACGACCTGAGCCCGCGGGCGCTGGACGCACTCCGCGCCACGGCCGAGTCCGGACGCTGCGCGGTGATCATCGCGACCCGCCCGCGCCCGCACGACGCCGGGCTGCGCGCGCTCACCGACCTGGTGTCGCGCCGCGGCCGGGTGGTGGATCTGCGGGCGCTGGGCGCGACCGAAATCGCCCCGTTCGCACGCGAACTCGGCATGATGGTGCCGCGCGGTCTGGCCCAGCACATCCACAAGCAGACCGCCGGTATCCACGGCGGCGTGGTCGCGGCCCTGACCGCCGCCTGCGCGACCCGCCTCGACTCCGGCATCACCGCGGTGGACGAGGCCGTCGCCGCCTGGGCCCGTGCCCGGCTCGACGACGCCGACCCCGACCTGCTCGACACGTTCGTGGTCGCCGCCATCGGCGCCGGCCTGGACACCAGCGAGCTCACCGAGGTGCTCGACGTATCACTGAGCGCCGCACAGGATCTGGTGGACCGCGCCCGCGCCGGCGCCCTCATCACCGACGCGGATCTGCTGCTGGCCCCGGCCATCGCGCCGCTGCGCACGCTCGTCGGCGACCGCAGACTGCTGGCGGTGCAGCGCCGGCTGCTCCGGGCCCGCCTGGACGCCGGACTGCTGCGCGACCACACCGCGCTGCTGCTCGCCGAATCCGGGGTCCGCGACGAACGCTTGGCCGAATTCCTCTGCACCGCCGCGGAAAAGGCGGGCGACGACGCCGTCCGGCACTACGCCGCCGCGGCGGCGGCGGGCGCGGATCCCGCGACCATCGCCGTGCGCTGGGCCGACGCGGCCGCGCGCGCCGGGGACTGCGATTCCGCCCTGCGCCTGGCCGAACCGACCCTGGCCCGCGATACCGCCACCCCCGCGGATCTGGCCGCCGCCGTGCGCGTCTGCGCGGGCGTGTGGACCAGGCGCGGCCTGGTGCCCCGCGCCGCCCAGCTCTACACCTGGCTCGGCCCCGATCGCGCGGGACCGGACTGGGCCGTGGCGGCCGCGGTGCTCTACCTCTCAGGCGACACCACCACCGCCCGCGCCCTCGCCGCCACCGCGTCCCAGTGGCCCCCCACCGAGGCCACCGCCCGCGCCGCCCTGATCGCCGAGGCCCTGGCCGACTCCGTAACCCCGCCGGGCCTGCCCCAGCGCCGCCCGGGCCGCCCCGCGCCCGACCCCGCATCGACCCCGTCCCCCGATGAGTTCGGTTCCGGCACAGTCCATGCCGCCTCCCGCACCGGCGGCTACCTCCCGCCCGCACCGGCACAGCCGAGCCTCGCGGAGTCAACGCGCCGAGGGGCGAACGCGACCGAACGCCCGTCGCCCGGAATGCCGACGCTCTGGGAACCCGGCACACCCGGGTCCCGAGAACCCGCACCGTCGCTGTCCACGACTCCGCGCTACGGCGCGCCGCCCGCGCGATCCGGTCCGCGCGGCGCCGACACCGGCCGCACCGCGGCGACGGCGGCCGCCTCCGCGCTCATCCACGCCGCACACTCGGGGGTCGGGCCCGCGGAGAACGGCGGGGACCGATTCCTGCCGTGCTCGGCGGTGTCCATCGCGACCCTGCTGTGCCTGAGCATGGGCGAACCGCGCCGGGCCGCCGACGCGCTGCGGGGCGCGGCCGGCGACCCACAGCACGCGGTGCTGGCCGCCTGGGTCGCCATGCTCGGCGGCGACGAGCAGTCGGCGGCGGCCGGCATCGCGGAACTGGATGTGGCCGCGCTGGATCCGCGCGACCGGCTGCTCGCGCACGGGGTGATCATCGGCCTGGCCCGCCGCTCCGGCGATCACACCGCGCTGGTGCTGGCCTGGCAGGCGGCGTACCCGCTGTTCGACGAGGTCAGCGCGGACCTGCTCGCACTGCTGCCCATCGGCGAGCTGTGGCTGGCGGGCATCCGGCTGCGGGACGAGAGCCGCGTCTCGGCGCTGGTGGACTCGGCCGCGGACCTGCTGCACCGGCTCGGCGATCCGCCCGCCTGGGCGAATGCCTTCCACTGGTACGCGATTCAGGCCGCCCTCGCGCACGAGAGTCCCCGCGATCTGCTGCCGCACGCGCATCGGCTCAAGGCCGCCGCGCTGGCCGGCGACCCGCAGGCCGCGATCCTCGCCGACGCCGGCCGCACCTGGGTCCTGGTACTGCGCGGACAGGTCGAGCGCGCACCGGTCGAGACCGCCGTCGCCCGGCTGGCCGAACTCGGTCTCATCTGGGATGCCGCCCGCCTGGCCAGCGAAGCCGCCCTGGCGGCCGCCGACGCCGGCACCGCGACGGCCCTGCTGAAGCTGGCCCGCACCGTGCGCGCCCAGGCCCGCCCACCCGAATCACCGGTCCGCGCGCCCGCGCCGCCCACCCCGGCTCCCCGCCCCGAACCACTCGCGGATACCGTCCTGAGTGAACGGGAGCGGGAGGTCGCGGAGCTGGTACTTCTCGGCTTGACCTACCGGGAGATCGGCGCGCGGCTCTATATCTCCGCCAAGACGGTGGAGCATCATGTGGCACGGATACGCCGTCGAATCGGTGCGAGCTCCCGTTCGGAGCTATTGTCAATGCTTCGCGCCATGGGTCACGGATCCCTCCTCGTATGACCCGGGCGCGAGCGGGACCCGGACGCACCGAGTGAGGTAACGAGGATGGCCACTGGGGTGGGCCTGCGGATAGCCGATGACGAATCCGTCGTGGCTGTCGTGACCGGTGACGATGCCACACTCCCGGTGCACTACATCGTGCGCGAGTCCGTGCTGCACATGTCCGACGACGGGGACGCCGTGCTCGGCGGCGACCCGCCGGAGTCGGGCGCGCACTCGATTCGCGGTTTCGTCACCGCCGTCGGCGACCCCGCGGGCATGCCGGTGGACGAGGGCGAGGCGTATCGCGCCGAGGACCTCATGGCCACCGCCGCCTTCTGCCTCATCAATCTGGCCGCCGATCTGCTCGAGGGGCCCGCCGAGTTCTACGCCACGCATCCGACCGGCTGGCCGGAATCGAATGTGCGGGCACTGCGCGAGGCGCTGGACTACCTGGGGCTCAAGGCCGTGGTGCTGGTCAGCGAGCGCGACCTGCCGCAGTCCTCGGCGGACGACACCGCGAAGTCCTTCGCGTACAACGCCGCTCGCGCGGCCCTGGCCGCGGTGCTGGCCACCCCGGCGGGGGTGACCCCGCCCGACCCGACCGCGAGCACGCAGAATTCGGCGGAGGTCACCGACATCCTGCCCGCGGTGTCCAAGCACGCGCCCCTGGCACAGGCGTATTCGGCCGCCATCCCCGTGGCGACCACCGCCGAACCCGTGGTGCCCGCGCCGGTTGCCGCCCCGTCGCCCGGGCGTGATCGCGGGTCGCGCGGGCCGTACATCATCGCCGCCGCGGCGGCGGTCATCGGTTTGCTGCTCGGTGGCCTCGGGGTGGCGACGGTGTTGCGCCCGGACGAGGAGCAGCCCGGCCCGCCGCGCGGCGAGGTGGCCTCGCAACCGTCGATGACCGCCGGCGCGGTGCCGCCGCTGACCACCACGCCCGACCCCGCCGCACCCCCGGTGTCCGAACCCGCCGAACCCGCCCCGGCCACCACGCCGCCGCCGACCACGACCGCCGAAACGGCTCCGCCGACGGCGATTCCGGACACGACGCCCCCGAGCACGACGCGTCCGCCGGTGACGACCCAGCAATATCCGCCGCCGCTGTTCGAACTCCCGACCCCACCGCCGGTGCAGAATCCGTGGGCGCAGTATTCGCGCTGATTTCGTAGAGACCTTTCCGGGCTTGTGCCCTAAAGTGATGCGCTGACCGATGTTCCGCACGGTAACCGGACAGTCGGTCTGCTGGTGCACTACGAAGGGACTCCATGCGCAAGTTCTCGGCGCGCCGCGCCACGGTCCGAACAGCAAGCCTCGCTTTCGTTTCGGCCGTCCTGGTCAGTCCCCTGCTGGCGGCGTCACCGGCCGCCGCCGATCCCGCGGCCGACGCCCTGCCCGCCGAATTGGTGCAGGCGATCGCGCGCGACCTGAAGATGTCGCCCGCGGAATATCTGGACCGTGCCGCCAAGGCGCAGGAATTGCAGAACTACGCAAAGGAATTCCGCGCCGAGCGCCCCGAGGAGTTCGCGGGCGCCTGGATGGGCACCGACGGCAAACCGGTCCTGGCGGTCACCTCCCTCGATGCCGCGCGCGTTGTCGCCGCCGACGGATATCAGACCCGGCTCGCGCCGATCAACGCCGATAACCTCGAGAGCTCGCTGGATCAGTTGAACAACTGGATCACCGGCATTCCACGCGAGATCTCCGGCGCCATCAATTCGGTCGCCATCGACTTCCTCAACAGCCAGCTGGTGGTGAGCGTCGCCAACACCCCCGGCGGCCACCTGCTCAACCTGCCCACGCTCATCGCCAACATCAAGGTGGTGCTCTCGCCGGACGGCGGCGGCCCGGTGGAGCGCAGGCCCATGGGCGGCGACACCTACATCAGCGCCCCGACCGCGCTGAACGACGCCGCGCTGCAGAGCGTCGACGTGTGCTCATTCGGTTTCAACAGCGTGGACAACGCCGGCAACGCGCTCAACATCAGTGCCGGACACTGCAATCCGAATCTGGGCAAGGCCGACGAGCAGGCCGACGTCTACCTGCCCAACGTCCGCGATCTGAGCTCAAGCCCGCGGGTCGGCACCTTCGTGACCACCCGGCTGGGCGGGTACGCGGCGCTGGACTACTCGGTCATCCGGCTCAACGAGGCCGCCGTGAACGCCGGCATGGATCAGCCGTCGGTGCGCGGCGCCAACGGCACCACCCTCACCCTGACCGGGGTGGCGGATCCCATCACCGGCGCGCCGGTCTGCAAGTCCGGCCAGTCCTCCACCTTCACCTGCGGCTACGTCGTCGCCGACCGGGTCGAGACCCAGCTGTACACCGCCGAGGGCCAGTCCAAGACGGTCCGCGGCTTCGCCAGCAGCGCCTGCACCCTGGGCGGCGACAGCGGCGGCGCGATCGTGTCCGGCACCCGCGCGCTCGGCATCACCAGCGGTTCGAACGCGGCCGACGCGCCGAACTGCAACGAGGCCAACGCCGCGCTCGCCTCCTACGGCGGCACCGCGACCCTGGGCATTCCGATTCGGGCCATCCTGGCCGATATCGACGCCAACGCGGGCGGCGGACTCGGCAGCGGAATCCAGGTCCGCACCAAGCCGAATCTGGGCTGAGGCGACACGCATTGATCTTGATATCGGCGTGCCTGCTGTTTGCCGGTGGAATACCGAATCGTCACCGGGGAATAAGTAGGCATAACGGTGCGGACACCATATAGTCGGCTCATGCTCCTGCCACGTATGCGCTATTCGTCGCCGCCCGTGAGCCGCAGGCCACGGTCCCTCGTCCGCAACGCAGCCATAGCGGCAACCGCGCTGCTGCTTGCCGGGCCGCTGGCGGCGAGCGCACACGCGGAACCCGCGACCCCGGATCTGCCCGCCGAACTCGTGCAGGCGATCACCCGCGACCTCAAGATCTCGCCCCAGGACTACCTGGCCCGCGCCGATCTCGCCCAGCAGGTGGCCGCCTTCTCGGCGACCGCGCAGCGCCAGTTCCCGAACGTCTTCGCCGGCGCCTGGCTCGACGAGGCCGGGCGCGCCGTCGTCGCCCTGACCAACGGCCAGGGCGCGGACGAAGCCCGGAAGGCCGCGCAGGAGGCCGGGTTCGGCACCAAGGACGTCGCCAAGAGCGAGTCGGTGCTGCGCAGCGAGAAGAACGCCTTCCAGAAGTGGCTGGACGATCAGCCCGCCGATGTCGCCAAGGCCGTGCGCGGCGTCGCCATCGACACCATGAACAACAGCATCGCGGTGCGGGTGGACCAGCCCGGCCTCGCGCTGCCCAGCTTCGTCGACCCGGCGCGCGTCATCGTCAGCTCGGTGCCGCCCACCGGGAGCGAAGAGGCCGATGTTCAGCAGGCCGGCGCCATCGCCGGCACGGGCACCGGCCCGCTGGCCGCCGGCGACGGCTACGCCTCCATCGCGGGTCGCATGTCGCTGCGCTGCTCGCTCGGCTTCAACGGCTCCGATCACGCCGGCAACGTCGTGAACATCACCGCGGGCCACTGCAACCCGAACATTCCCGCCACCGGCGGCGCCAACTCCCCCGGCGTCTTCGAACTGCAGGGCAGCGACCGCGTCGGCGGCCAGCTCGGCAGCTTCCAGAAGTCGGTGCTGGGCAACCAGGACTACTCCATCGTGTCCATCAACGACCAGAGCCGGGATCGGTTCAGCAACAACATCGTTCGGGTCCCGAACGCCGCGCCCATCGCGGTGACCGGCGTGGCCGTGCCCGTGGTCGGCGCCCCGGTCTGCAAGTCCGGCTCGCGCACCGGGTTCAGCTGCGGCGTGGTCAACGCGATCGACCAGTCGGTCCAGGTCGGCGATCGCCTGCTGACCCAGAGCTTCTCGGCCAACATCTGCGCCCTGCCCGGCGACAGCGGCGGCCCGATCGTCACCGGCACCCTGGCCCTGGGCATCTCCAGTGCCTCCTCGGTCGCGGACTACCCGATCTGCGAGATCCCGAACCTGATCGGCCTGATCACCGGCAACGCCCCGCAGCTGTTCGCGCAGCCGCTGACCACGGTGCTCTCGGACAACCCGGGACTGCGGGTCCGCACGAGCTAGTCGGGCACACCAGGTAAGAGCTTCGAGAAGGCCGGTAGCGCAACAGCTACCGGCCTTCTCGGTGTCCGGGGCACCGTCGATCGGACTGTTCCCCGGAATCCGATGCCGCTTACGCCCACGACAGGCGAATTCGGCGATGCGAGCCCGCGCGGCCCACCGGGTTTCCCGGGGCAGTACGCGGGTGGCGAGTCGGCGGTGTCCGGGCATGGGACCGGCCGGAGGGCATCCGGCATGCTGGACGCATGTGTTTGGTGTTGCTCGGGTGGCGGGCGCATCCGGAGTATCGGTTGATCGTCGCCGCCAATCGGGACGAGTTCTATACCCGTCCAACCGAATCGCTGCGGTGGTGGGACGAGGTGCCCGGGCTGCTCGCCGGGCGCGATCGCGGAGCGGCCGGGCCGGTGCCCGGAACCTGGCTGGGACTGGGACGCGAATCACGGCGTTTCGCCGCGGTGACCAACGTGCGCGGGCCCGGCGAACGCCGCGCCGACGCGCGCTCGCGCGGGGCGCTGATGATGGATTTCCTCGGCGGCGACGCCGATTCCGAGAAGTTCGCGCGCGCGGTCGCCACCGCCCCGGACGACTACAACGGATTCAATCTCGTGGTCTCGGATCTGCGGACGCTGTGGTGGCAGGGCAACCGCAGCGGACAGGGACCGCGGGAACTGACCCCCGGATTCCACGGCCTGTCGAACGGGCCGCTGGCCGCCTCCCTGACGGCCGAAAACGATCTCCCGACAGGCGGGCCCGCCCCGGTGTGGCCCAAGGTGCGCAGCGGCGTGTACGGGCTGCGCGAGCTGGTCGCCGCGAACCCCGGCGATTCCGAGGGCTACCTCGAGCTGCTGGCCGATCGCACCCGCGCCGCCGACGACGAGCTGCCCGACACCGGCATCGGCATTCGCGGCGAGCGCATCAACTCCTCGCGCTTCATCGCCAGTCCGCTGCACGGAACCCGGTGCAGCACAGTCCTGCTCGTGCGCGAGGACGGCGGGTTCGAGATGACCGAGCGCAGCTACGGCCGCTTCGGGCGGCGCGTGGGCACCGCGTCGTTTCAGGGGCGGCTGGAACTACCCGCCTGAGCCGCCGCGACATGCCCGGGGCCGCATCACGAATTCGGCTCGATAAGGCCCCGAAAGCACGAACGGCCCGCCCCGACGAGCGGGCGGGCCGAGACGTGGTGTCGCTGAACTACCGGTGAACTACTTCGCCCACTTGGAGGTGCCGTCCGGCGCCTGGAACGTCTCCATGAGCTCGACGCCGCTGGCCATCAGCGCCGGGCCGCCCACGGCGATCGTGCCGAGGATGCCGCCGATGCCGAAGCCGGCGACCAGGCCGGGGACACAACCCGCGACGATGGTCACCAGGCAGCCGATGGCCGCGCCGACCGCGCCGCCGATGAACGAGCCGATGCCGGTCGCGAGACCGAACTGGGTGGAGAAGTTACCCATGGCCCGCTGGTTCTCCTCGGCGGAGGCGATGGGCTTGGCGACCAGGGTCGCGGTGCCGGGCTTGAAGTCGGCGGGCTTCTCGGGAACGATCTCGAGAACCCGGCCCTCCTCCTTGACCTCGGACTTGACCGGGATCATCACACCGGCCACGTTGTACGCCAGCGGGAAGGTGATCACGGTGGCGCCCTGGTTGTCCACGACGTTCACCAGGGTGGTCTTCGGGTCCTCTTCGGTGAGGCCCGGCTGCTCGCTGAGCTGGAAGATGCCGTTCTTCAACGTCGACACGACGTTCTTGCCGTCGACCAGCTTGGTCGAGTAGCTGATTCCCGCGTTCGCCTGCACGTCCAGCACGGGGGCGGGTTCGTCGGCGTGGGCAGAAGTCATCCCCATGGTCATTGCGCCGATGACCAAGGCAGCCGCCGCAGTGGTGCTGCGAAACTTCATTCGGTTTTTCCAATCCGTCATCAGGTAATCCGCTGTCCGCATCTTCGCCACGCGAGGCCCGGTGGCTTCCCTCAGGCCCTGCCTACGCGCGAAACGGCGAACTCTCCCCGAGCATGTGAAGATGCGCACAGACTTCGGACGACGTGAGCTTAGTCGAAGCAACCTCTCGAAGCGAGATCGCTTTCACCCTGAATCAGAACTGGTTTCGAAGTAAGCCTGCCCTTTGTTTCATTCCGGATTTGCCGGGATTTACGGTGTGGGAACACGCTGGACAGTTAAGTTACCGGCGAGTAACTTACTGTTCGTTAGGATACAAGCCACCAGGACGGAACCCGTCCGCCCTCGGAGAGCTTGTTGAACCGGTAGAAAGGTCGCGACATGAATGCCCTGACAGTGACACTGGGCACGATTGGGGCGGTGCTCACAATCTTCTGTTGGGCATCGTTGATCGGCGGCGCACGCAGCATCGTGCGAACCATCATGGTCGGCCAGTCCGCACCTGACCGGTGGCGGCCGTTCGTCCCGCGTCTGAAGACAATGCTGGTCGAGTTCCTCGCGCACACGCGCATGAACAAGTTCCGCACCGTCGGCTGGGCCCACTGGCTGGTGATGATCGGCTTCCTGGCCGGCTTCATCCTCTGGTTCGAGGCCTACGGCCAGGTCTTCAACCCCGAATTCCATTGGCCCATCATCGGTTCCTGGGGCATCTACCACTTCGTGGACGAGGTCCTGGGCATCGGCACGGTCATCGGCATCGTGACGCTGATCATCATTCGCCAGCTGAACCACCCCCGGAAGCCGGAGCGCCTGTCCCGCTTCAGCGGTTCGAAGTTCGCGCCCGCCTACGTGATCGAGTCCATCGTGCTCGTCGAGGGCCTGGGCATGATCTTCGTGAAGTCCGGCAAGATCGCGACCTACGGGCACTCGACCACCTGGTCCGACTTCTTCACCGAGCAGGTCGCCAAGCTGCTGCCCGCGAGCCCGACCATGGTCTCGATCTTCGCGCTCATCAAGCTGCTCTCCGGCGCGCTGTTCCTGCTGCTGGTCGGCCGCAACGTCACCTGGGGTGTTGCGTGGCACCGCTTCTCGGCGTTCCCGAACATCTACTTCAAGCGCGAGGCCGACGGCGACGTCGCGCTGGGCGCGCTCAAGCCCATGATGTCCGGCGGCAAGCCGATCGACATGGAGACCGCGGATCCGGACAACGACACCTTCGGCGTCGGCAAGTTCGAGGATTTCTCCTGGAAGGACATCCTCGACGTCACCACCTGCACCGAGTGCGGTCGCTGCCAGTCCCAGTGCCCCGCGTGGAACACCGGTAAGCCGCTGTCGCCGAAGCTGCTGATCATGTCGCTGCGTGACCACGGCTACGCCAAGGCCCCGTACCTGCTGGCCGGCGGCCGCAAGGACATGGGCGGCGACGAGATCGGTCTCGTCGACGCCGAGGGCAAGCCGAACGAGGCTGCGCTGGCGAAGATTTCGGCCGAGGCGCGGGCGGAGGCGGAGCGTCCGCTGGTCGGGCACGAGGATGTCAACGGGATCATCGATCCCGAGGTGTTGTGGTCGTGCACGACCTGTGGTGCGTGTGTGGAGCAGTGCCCGGTCGATATCGAGCATGTCGATCACATCATCGACATGCGCCGGTATCAGGTGTTGATCGAGTCGGAGTTCCCGTCCGAGCTCGCGGGGTTGTTCAAGAACCTGGAGAACAAGGGCAACCCGTGGGGTCAGAACGCCAAGGACCGGTTGAACTGGATCAACGAGGTCGACTTCGAGATCCCGGTCTACGGCAAGGACGCCGACTCGTTCGACGGGTACGAGTACCTGTTCTGGGTGGGTTGCGCCGGCGCCTACGAGGATCGGGCGAAGAAGACCACCAAGGCCGTGGCCGAGCTTTTGGCGACCGCGGGTGTGAAGTTCATGGTGTTGGGTCAGGAGGAGACCTGCACCGGTGACTCGGCGCGTCGTGCGGGTAACGAGTTCTTGTTCCAGCAGTTGGCGATGCAGAACATCGAGGTGTTGAACTCGTTGTTCGAGGGTGTGGAGCAGGCGAAGAAGAAGATCGTCGTCACCTGCGCGCACTGCTTCAACGCGTTGAACAACGAGTACCCGCAGGTGGGTGGCACCTACGAGGTCGTGCACCACACGCAGTTGCTCAATCGTCTGGTGCGGGCCAAGAAACTGATCCCGGTGTCCCCGGTCGCGCAGAACGTCACCTACCACGACCCGTGCTATCTGGGCCGGCACAACAAGATCTACGACGCCCCGCGTGAACTCATGGAGGCCTCGGGCTCGAAGCTGCTGGAGATGCCGCGCCACGGTGAGCGTTCGATGTGCTGTGGCGCCGGTGGCGCGCGGATGTGGATGGAAGAGCAGCTCGGCAAGCGCATCAACGTCGACCGTGTCGACGAGGCCCTGGATGCGTTGAACGGTGGTAACGAGCCGTCGATGATCGCGACCGGTTGCCCGTTCTGCCGCGTCATGCTCACCGACGGTGTCACCGCCCGTAAGGATGGTGGCGAGGTCGGTCAGGGTGTCGAGGTCGTCGATGTCGCGCAGCTGATGCTGCAGTCCATCGACCGGATCGACGCGGCCGCGATGACCGAGAACCTGAAGGTCATTCAGGTCCCCAAGGTCGAAGAACCCGAACCGGTCGCCGAGCCCGAGCCCGAGCCCGAGGTTGTGGCCGAGGCGGCTCCGGCCGAGGCCAAGGCCGCGCCCGCGGGTGGCGGTCTGGGTATGAAGGGCGGCCTCAAGGCCCCCGGCGGCAAGGGTCTGGGCATGAAGGGCGGTCTGAAGGCTCCGGGTGCTAAGGCCCCCGCCGCCGAGACCGCCGCCGCGGCAACCGATTCGGCGGAGGCCCCGGCCGCGCCCGCTCCGGCCAAGGGCCTGGGCATGAAGGGCGGCCTCAAGGCTCCGGGCGGCAAGGGCCTGGCCATGAAGGGTCCCGCCAAGGCACCCGGTGCGAAGGCCGCGGCCCCCGCCGCCGCCGAAACCGAGTCCGCGGCAACGGCTCCCGAGGCCTCGGCGGCTCCGGCCGCTCCCGTCAAGGGCCTGGCCATGAAGGGTCCGGCGAAGGCCCCCGGTAAGGGTCTGGCCATGAAGGGCGCCGCCAAGGCGCCCGGCGCGAAGGCCGAAACCGCTGCGGCACCGGCGGAATCGGCTCCGGCCGCCGCGGCTCCCGCCGCCGAGGCGCCCGCCGAAGCCAAGCCGTCCATCGCGCCCAAGGGCCTGGCCATGAAGTCCGGCCTCAAGCGCCCGACCACCAAGGCGCCCGGCGCAGCGGCTCCGGCGGCCCCCGCCGCTCCGGCCGAGGCACCGGCTGCCGAGGCTCCGGCGACCGAGGCACCCGCGGCCCCGGCGTCGGCGGCGCCCGCCGAGGCCAAGCCGTCCATCGCCCCCAAGGGCCTGGCCATGAAGTCCGGCCTCAAGCGCCCGACCACCAAGGCGCCCGGCGCTGCCGCTCCGGCGGCTCCGGCGGCTCCGGCCGCCGAAGTGCCTGCGGCACCGGCCACTTCGGCTCCGGCCGACGAGGTCGAGGAAGCGGTTGCGGCTCCGGCCGAGACCAGCGCTCCCGAGACCAACGGCACCCCGGCCGCCAACGGCACCGAGGCGAACGGCACCGAGGCGAACGGCGCGGCCAATCCCCCGGCCGCCAAGCCCGGTGGGCTCGGCTTCAAGTCCGGCATGAAGGCCCCGGGCAAGAAGAGCTGACCCGCATCGCCTGACAGTCGAGGGCGCGCTACCGACCCGGTAGCGCGCCCTTTGCGTTTCGCGCGCCTCGGGCGCGGCTGCCGCCGCCCACTCCGCTGTCGTTCCACCCCTGCTCAGCCCGGGTCCCCGGCGGGCGCACCACGCGGCGGGACCCACCGCGTCCGGACCGCGGCGCACGGCTTCTTCACCGCGAGCGCACGTGGACGACACCGCGCTGAACGCTGATCTTCAGACAACAGTCGTTAATCGTTGGCAAACGCCGTCGCGGGTTTTCGCCCATACTGCAAGGTATGACGGAGACGCGGGCGGTGCGGGTGGAGATCGGCGTGGAGTCGATGGCCGGGGTGCGGATCGCGGAGGCGGCGGGGGCGGATCGCGTCGAACTGTGCAGCGGATTGTCGGTGGGCGGACTGACTCCGAGCGCGGCATTGATCGAGGCAGCGGTGCTGGAAGTGGTCGACACCGAGGTGCACGTCCTGATCCGGCCGCGCCCGGGCGACTTTCGCTATTCCGCCGAGGAGGTGGCGCTCATGCGGGCCGACGTCGAGCTGGCGCGGCGGGTGGGCGCGCACGGGGTCGTGGTCGGGGTGCTCGACGAACGCGGCAATCTGGACGCGTCGGCCAACGCCGAGCTACTTGCCGCCGCCGACGGCATCGAGGTCACGTTCCACCGCGCGTTCGACGTGTGCGCCGACCCGTTCGCCGGCTTCGATCTGCTGCTGGATTCGGGCTTCACCCGGCTGCTCACCTCGGGCAGGCAGGACTCGGTCCTGGACGGCGTCCCGCTGATCACGCAATTGGTGAACCTCGCGGACGGCCGCATCGACGTGATGGCCTGCGGCGGTGTGCGCGCCGACAACGCCCGGCGGGTGATCGAGCTGACGCAGGTCCGGGATCTGCATGCCGCCGTGCGCATTCCGGTCCCGGCGCTGCCCGTCCCGGATTCCGAGGTCTCCTTCGCCGAATTCGGGGTCCCGAGCGGCTTCGACCATTTCGCCACCGACGCCGACGGCGTGTCGGCTCTCTGCGTGGCGGCCCGCTCGACGGTCTGAATTCAGCGTTTTCCCAGCTACTTACGAGTCAGGTTTGCTACGAGCGAACCGAAGTTTGCTGTGCGCAACGAATTTTCGATCTTCTGAGCTAGGACGCTTGACCAACGCGTTGCCGGACCATATCTTTTAGAGCACGATTCTGCTTCAAAGTGATCCAGATCACGTCACAGCTATGTCACGAGACAGCGTGCGGGCCCCCCGCTGTCTCACTCTCGCAAGGAGTTTCACGTGGTTAGTAGAAGACTGTCCATTGTCGGGGCCGCCCTGGGCATTTCGCCCATTCTGGCATTGCTGCCCGCCGGTGACGCCCAGGCGCACGGCTACATCACGACCTTCAGCAGACAGGCGCAGTGTGCCGCGGGCACCGTGTCCTGCGGCGCGATCAAGTACGAACCGCAGAGCGTGGAGGGCCCCAAGGGCCTGCGCAACTGCAGCGCGAATCTCGGCCAATTCGCCGATCTGGACGACGATTCCAAGCCCTGGAAGGTCCAGCCGGTCGGCAAGACCGCGACCTTCAGCTGGACGTTCACCGCCAATCACCGGACGCTGAACTGGGAGTACTACATCGGCAACACCCGGCTCGGCGTGTTCGACGGCAACATGCAGCAGCCCGCGCAGGGCACCACGCACACCATCGATTTCGGCAATTTCACCGGCCGTCAGAAGCTGCTGGCCATCTGGAACATCGGCGACACCGCCGCGGCCTTCTACTCGTGCGTGGACGTGCAGATCGGTGGCGGCGGCGGAAACCCGCCCACCACAACGCGTCCCACCACCGCGCCGCCCACGACCGTGCCGCCGACCACCAAGCCCCCGGTCACCACCAAACCGCCGGTCACCACGCCCCCCGCGACCACGCAGCCGCCGGTGACCACCACCCATCAGCACCCGACCACCACGGCGCCCACCACCACGGACAAGCCCGCCGGCGACGAATGGCTGGTGGGCGGCAAGTACGCCGTCGGCGACGTGGTCACCTATCAGGGCGCCAGGTACCGGTGCCGGCAGGCGCACACGGTGTACGACCCGAACTGGATGCCGACCGCGACTCCCGCTCTGTGGCAGCGACTCTGAGCGCACGACCGGCCTGAAGAGCGCCGGAACGGCCTGAACAGAACGCTGCGAGAGTGGTGATCCAACCCCGGAACACCACTCTCGCAGCTGTTTTCGCACCCGGTCGCTCGAAGGCCGGCGGGTCACGGGGCACGATGCGGAGCATCCTCCGGACCCGGAACCTGGCACCTGCGATGAACCGGAATTGTGGCAATTGCGGAGCAACTCGCACCGCACGGTCACCGTACTCGATCACACCCCTAACAGCGGGAATCCACACGCCCAGCGTGTCAGCGACTTCGGCCCCGATTCCGCAGTGGTTACCGAGCGGAAACCCCGATCAGGGCCGAGAGTGCCTGCCGCCGCGCGGGCGCGGCGGGTCGTCCGAATCCGGCGGCGTATTCGGCTGAGCCGCATCGGTTCCCGAGCCCCAGCCGGTACCGCGATCCGGCCGCTCACCCGCACCCGGCCCGGGCGTGGAGTTCCACGGGTCGAAACCACTCGCCGGACCGGTGGGCGGCGGCTGCTGAATGGGGTTGGGCGGCAGCGGCCTCGGGATCCCGCCGGTGATCGGATGGCGCGGATCGGTGATGTCCTGGGCATTGCCCGCACCCCCCGAATTCGCGCGCAGGGACCAGGGCGCGGGCGGCTGGTCCGGACTCGGCGGACTGCCCGGATAGGACGGATTCGCCTGCGGCGCACCCGAAGGCGGGGTCGTCCCGGCCGCCGGGCGCTCCTTGCGCAGCGCGCCCGTTTCCGGTCCGCCCGCTCCCGCGGCGCGCGGGCGGCGTGCCCCGCCCGTCCCGCTGTCCGCGACCGGGCGCTTGGCTCCGGCGCCCGCCCGGGCGCCGGTGCGCGTTCCGCCACCCGTCCGGCGCGGTCCGCCGCCGGTCTTGCTCAGCGCGGGCTTGTGGCCGAACGGCCGGGCCAGCATGACCGCGATGGCGGTGGTCAGCGGTACGGACAGGGCGAGTGCGATGCCGCCGACAGCGGATCGCGCGATCTCGATGCCGACCGCGTCACCGGTGAGGACGTCGCCGATCGAGCGGCCCGCCACGCTGAACAGCAGCAGCAGCGGCAGCGCGCCACCGGCGTAGGCGAGCACCAGCGTGTAGACGGTACTGGCGATGTGGTCCCGGCCCACCCGCATGGCGGATCCGAAAATGCTTCGGCGCGTGGCCTTCTCGTCCAGCGCCGCCAGTTCGAAGGCGGCGGACGCCTGGGTGATGGTCACGTCGTTGAGCACGCCGAGGGAGCCGATGATGAAGCCCGCCAACAGCAATCCGGTGATGCTGACGTGCTGCAGGTAGGTGGCGACGTTGGTGTTCTGTTCCTCGGACAACCCGGTCAGGTGCGTCATCTCCAGGGCCACCCAGGACAGCACCGCGGCCACCACCATCGAGGCTAGGGTGCCCAGCAGCGCGGAGCTGGTCCGCAGATTCACCCCGTGCGCCAGGTACAGCACCGCGTAGAGGATCAGCGCGCCCGAGACCAGGGCGACCGGAATAGCCGGCTTGCCGTCCAAAAGCGCTGGGAGAAGGAACTTCACGACGACGCCGAAGGCGAAGACGAGGCCGATGAGCGCCCGCAGGCCGCGCCACCGCGCCACCGCGATGATCACGACCGCGAAGACGATCACGATGATGGACAGCGGTAGCCCGCGCGCGTAGTCGTCGAAGGAGTACATGGGCACGCCGGAGGCGTCGCTCTGGCGCACGATGCGCAGCGAATCCCCGACGTGCAGTTGCGGTTGCCCCGGGCCCTTGGCGATTTCGAAGAGGGTCTTGTTGCCCTCGTGCGGTCCGGAGTCGATGGTGACGATGCTGCGTTCGCAGGTGTAGGAGTTGTTGCGCGGCTGCTGCGGCTCGTCGGGAAAGACCCGGCCGATCGACGGGCTGCCGCAGGGACCGATGTCCTGCATGACGACGGTGCCGGCCTCGGTGGTGACCGCGCCGCCGCCCGCGCTCTGCATGGGCAGCGGGATGTCGACCTGTTGCGCGCTGGGCCACAGCCACACCAGACCGGCCACGACCAGCACGCCGATGACGGCGAGCAGGCCGACGACCACGCGGGCGGCGGTCGCGCCGATCGCTAGCGGTCCCGAATGGTCGTGGGAATGGTGATGATGGTGATCGCTCACTCGGGGAGCCTAAACGACAATCGTTCTCGAAGTACGAAGGGCTGTCCCGAGGCGGGACGGAGAAAGTGGGAGGGGGCGGCGGAGAGCAGGGGGATGTCTCCGCCGCCCGGGGATCGGCGGCCCAGGGGGGGTAGGCCTGCCAATCCAGGACCGGACGGCCCAGGGGGGGTAGGCGGTCCGGTCGGGCACCTGAGTGCCGAGTCCCACTGTACACAAAAGGCGGTTCTTTGCGCTAGCTAAGTCTCTAAAAACCGAACTTTTTCGTACCAGCGGTTTGTTTTTGACCGTGTCACTTGTGCGCCACTGGTCATATGCCCAGTTCAGGGCTACTGGCGGTATCCCGCGAGGAAGTTACCGAACCGCTCGATGGCCACCGACAGGTCGCGCGCCCACGGCAGGGTGACGATCCGCAAGTGGTCGTGATGCGGCCAATTGAAGCCCGTGCCCTGCACCATCAGGATCTTCTCCTGCAGCAGCAGGTCCAGCACCAGCTTCGAATCGTCGTGGATCTCATGCACTTCCGGGTCCAGCCGGGGGAAGGCGTAGAGCGCCCCGCGCGGCTTCACACAAGAGACACCCGGGATCGTGTTGAGCTGCTCCCACGCCACATCGCGCTGCTCGAGTAGTCGCCCGCCGGGCAGGATGAGGTCCTCGATGCTCTGATGCCCGCCGAGGGCCACCTGGATCGCGTGTTGCGCGGGCACATTCGGGCACAGGCGCGAGGAGGCCAGCAGCGAGATGCCCTCGAGGAAGCCCTCCGCGTGGTCCTTCGGACCGGTGATCACCAGCCAGCCCGAGCGATATCCCGCGACCCGGTAAGCCTTGGACAGACCGTTGAACGTCAGGCACAGCAGATCCGGCGCCAGCGACGCGAGCGACACGTGCTTGGCGTCGTCGTACAGGATTTTGTCGTAGATCTCGTCCGCGAGCAGCAGCAGCTGATGCTTGCGCGCCAGATCCACGATCTGCTGCAGCACCTCCGACGAATACACCGCACCCGTCGGATTGTTCGGGTTGATCACGACAATGGCCTTGGTCTTGTCGGTGATCTTCGATTCCATGTCGGCGATGTCGGGCTGCCAGCCGTTGGACTCGTCGCACAGGTAGTGCACCGGCGTGCCGCCCGCCAGGCTGGTCATGGCCGTCCACAGCGGGTAGTCCGGCGCGGGCAGCAGCACCTCGTCACCGTTGTTCAGCAGCGCCTGCATGGTGATGGTGATCAGCTCGGAGACGCCGTTGCCCAGGTAGACGTCGTCGACATCGAATTCCGGGAAGCCCGGCACCAGCTCGTAGCGGGTCACGATCGCCCGGCGCGCGGGCAGTATGCCCTTGGACTCGGAATAGCCCTGCGCGTACGGCAGCGCCGCGATCATGTCGCGCATGATCACATCCGGGGCGTCGAACCCGAACGGCGCGGGATTGCCGATGTTCAGCTTGAGGATGCGATGCCCCTCGGCCTCCAGCCGTGCCGCGTGCGCGTGTACCGGACCCCGAATTTCGTAGACGACGTTCTGGAGCTTGGTGGACTGCTCCAAGACGCGCGGGGACCGGTGCGGTAGGTGACTGGAAGGGCTCACCCGACCATCGTGCCAGTTCCGCCGCCCGGCCACTTCGGGACCCGGCCGCGCGCCGCCACACCCGCCGCTCTACCGCCCGGCATCCGGCGGCAGGATGCCCTTGGCCGCGGTGGTCCCGCAGAACTCCTCGATCCGCTCGTCCAGCCGGCGCGCCTCGGTGGCCTCCCGGAACTCCGGGCGGATCAGGCGCTGACGCAGACCGGTGAGACGCTCCTCCAGCTGGGCGATGCGCTTGTCCTCGTCCATGCGCAGGACCGGTTGCAGGGCCTCGGCCGCGCCGTCCAGGCTGCCGTTGATCAGGTGCGCGGCCGCGCTGTCCACCCGGGCCAGGGATTCGGCGCCGTAGGAGCGCTGTTCGGTGGGCCCGTTGGCGTACAGGTCGATGGCCCGTTCGGTCGCCGCCAGCGCGGGCTGGGCCTGACCGAGGTGGATATAGGTCGCGCCCGCGTAGTAGTGGCTCTTGGGCTGATTGAAGCCGAAGACGCCGCCGACCTCGTCGTGCAGGGTGTCGCTGGAACTGCCCTCGCGGGCCGCGTCGGCCGCGCGGATACAGCGCTCGGTGTCGGCGACGCTGCCCAGTTTGGACCAGATGCGAGCCTCGATGTTGTGCAACCGCACCCGCGCGGTCACCGACTCCGCGTACTGCTGACCGCTCTGGGCGAGCAGCACCGCGCGCCGCGGGCGCTCGGACCAGTACTCGATGAGCGCCTGCATGCCGCGGGTCCAGGCCCGTAATCCGTTGTGCTCGCACAGTTCCGCGTACGCCCAAGCGGCCCTTGCCTGTTCGCCCGCGGCATCGACGTAGCCGAGATCGGTGCTGGCGTTGGCCAGCAAGCCCGACAGCGTCCCCGCCAGCAGATACAGGTGCCCGGTGTCGGCCGGGCGTTGATGGCCCTCGAGCAGCCGGTAGACGCGGCGGCGCACCCGCAGCATCTCCACCATCATCGGCACGGGTGGCACATGAACGTAATCGTTCGCGATCCGCGTGACGTCGGCGTCGAGCTGCTCCAACATGGTCGGACCCACATTGGTGCTCTCCGCCCTCCCGGCATGGTCGCTCGCTTCATGAGCAGCCGCCATGATCAGATCCCTCTCCGAAATCGCCGCTAACGCATCGCCCCTCATCGCACCCGAATCCACGAGCGCCAGCAGTTCCGCGTCGCTGGAATAGCTGGCCGCGGCCGCGGTCGGTTGCCCGGCGGGGGAACCTCCTTGGCGCGCATCGAAATCCGGCACGGACGGCCGATCGATCAGTGGCTGGTCGATCAATGCCGCGAACCGTGCCCGAACGATCTCGTCGGACCTGGCGAGGGAAGTATCGAGAGCGGCTTGATTGACGGGACGGGGATGTACCCGATTCCCCCCGGCCTCCCACTTCGAAACCAGGCGTTCGTGCACACCCAAATGTGCTGCGAACTCCCGAATACTCATTCGTTTGGCATCGCGGAGGGCACGGGCCTCTTTACCTGACCACTGCCGGACCACGATGTCATCCTTCCGAACGAACTCCGATGTCCAGGGTACGAGCGAGAACCGGCCACGGCCACAGCCGAAACCCAGCTGGTACCAGGCTTTATGCGCATCGGCAATAAAGGCAGCGGAAGGGCAGTGTAAGGCGGGTGTGCGGGCATACCCACCCGTCCGTAAGAACCGCGACCCTGGAGGCGGAGGTAAGGGAGCCGGTGGTGAACGCGGACAAGCTGAGAACGGTGCAGGACTGGGTGTCGTACTACCGGCACGAAGCCGGTCTCCCGGTCGCCGAGCGCGGCGGATTCGTCATGCTGCCGGTCACCGGTCACGTCGCAGTCGTGCACCTGCCCGTGGCCCGCGCCGAAAAGGTCCGCACCGCACTGCATCAGCGCCGGCGCACCGGCCCCATGCTGGCGCGCCAGATCCGCTGGAGCTTTCTGGCGGAGCCGGATTCACGTCCGGGCGTGCAGATCCTGGAGGCGCTCAACCGGCTCGACGTCGGCATCCCCGCCGTCGGCAGCGCCGTCATGCTGCCCACCGGACTCGGCCGGTGGACGCGTGAGGGCTGCCACTGGGTGGTACCTCCGACCCGTGACCTTCAACTCCCACCCCTGTCGGTGATAGTCACGACAGCTCTGGCGGTGGGAACCGGAAGCGAGGACTGAAACGCAGCCGGCCCTCGCACCGGCGCAGGCGCGCGCCGGCATCCACCGGGTCCGCCCCTTTCTGGCAGTCGACGGGGCGGACTCGGCGGGTGAGTACGGTTGCCGCGCGGGTGAATACAGGCGGGCGACTACAACCGCCGTGCGGGCGTGGCCGGACTACGGCGCGGGCTGCTGCGGGAACAGCGGCGGCAGCGTCGGAACCACGACCGGCGGCAGCCCCGGAATGATCGTGAAGGTGTTGGGGCCGGGCGGCGGCGGAGCCGCGTCGGTGGTGGTCGTGGCCTGCCGCGGCGGCGGGGCGGCCAGCGATTCGTTGGTGGCCTCGCTCGTGGTGGGCGGTGCGGTGGTGGCCTCGACGGCGGGCGTGCGCGTCGTGGTCGGCGGGATCGAACTCGACGCGGCGTCGCTGCTCTGCGAATCGTGTTCCAGCACTTGCGGACCCCAGCCGATCGAGACGCCGATGGCGGCGACCACGACCAGCGCGCCCACCGCGACCCCGGCCACGCTGATCTCCCGGCGGCGGCTGAACTTCTCCCCCGGGCCGGTCGTCGGGTCGGTGCGGCGCGAACGCCAGGACGGCGCGGCGGGCACCGGCGCGGGCGTCGGATCCGCGAAGGCGTTGGGGAACGGCACGTTCGCCGGACGCTGGCGCACCGGGCGCGCCAGCAGGGCCGCGCCGCGCGTGGCGACACTGCCCGGCCCGGGCGCCACGATGACCGGGACACCCAGCCAGCGCCGCAGAACCCGTGCCACCAGCGGAATTTGAGCGCAGCCGCCGACCAGCGCCACGGCCTGCACCGGCTGCTCCGAACGCAGGATGACATCGCGGGTCATCCGCGCCGAGGATTCGACGGCCAGCATGATCAGCGCTTCGAAGTTCTCCTGCGACAGCAGGACCAGGCCCTCGGTCGAGGGCAGAGCGACGGCGCTGCTGCTCGAGAGCTGCTCTTTCGCCTGGCGGCACAGCGAATCCAGCTCGGCCAGCCCGGCCGCGTCCGGCGGATGCGCGATCCGGCCCGAGGCGATCTGCTGCTCGCGGATCAGCGAATCCAGGTAGTCGCCGCTGATGTCGCTGGTGCGCTCGGTGACGACGAGCTGGCGCGAACCGGTGTCGACGACCGTCACCGACAGCCCGGAGGCGCCGAGGTCGTACAGCGCCACCGTGCCGTATCCCTGCAGCTCACCGGAGTACTCCAGAAACTCCAGGGCGGCAACGACATCGGGGATGAGCTCGTAGTTGGTGAACTGCCGCCGCGCCATCTCGGCCCGGATGGCGCGCGCGTGCTGCTCGTCGCGGTAGGCGATGGCGGTGGCGACGATGTGCGGATCCGCGGCCAGAATCGCCCCGACCGCGTCGGCGGCCAATTCCTCGACCCGGCGGGCGCCGACCGGCACGGCCTGCACGTCGAAATTCTCGGCGGTGGCGTGCTCGGTGGAGTTAGCCAGCGGACGTGCGACGCGAATAGCGCCGGACCCCACCGAAACTCCCAGTACCGAACTCATCTGCTGCCCATTTCGTATGCCCCGCTCACCGATCCGCGAGCGGCCCGGGGCCACCTGCGAATCGCCCGCGGAAAACCGGGCGCGGAGCGGTGGAACCACAACATCACGGTGTGGTCACTGTACCTGTCGGGGCCACCTTACGACGTGCCGAGCGTTACGTACACCCGCAAGCGGGCAGATCGGGCCCGAGTTACCGTGCCCGGGGCCGTGATACGCGTGCGCGCACCGCGGTGAAAGGCAGGGAGAAGGCAGGTCAGTTGCCGTTGACGGACTGAAAATTCAAGTACGCGCGGGACGGGGTCGGACCGCGCTGGCCCTGGTACTTCGAGCCCGCCGCGGCCGAACCGTACGGGTTCTCGGCCGGGCTGCTCAGCCGGAACAGGCACAGCTGGCCGATCTTCATCCCCGGCCACAGGGTGATGGGCAGGTTGGCCACGTTCGACAGCTCCAGGGTGATGTGACCGCTGAAGCCCGGATCGATGAAGCCCGCCGTGGAATGGGTCAGCAGACCGAGCCTGCCCAGACTCGACTTGCCCTCCAGGCGCCCGGCCAGATCGTCGGGCAGGCTGCACACCTCAAGGGTGGAGCCCAGCACGAACTCACCCGGGTGCAGCACGAACGGCTCGCCGGGGGTCGGCTCGACCAGCGTGGTCAGCTCGTCCTGCCGCTGTGCGGGATCGATGTGGGTGTACCGCGTGTTGTTGAACACCCGGAACAGACTGTCCAGCCGCACATCGATACTCGACGGCTGCACCAGCGCCTGGTCGAACGGGTCGAGCCCGAGACGCCCGGCGGCGATCTCCGTACGGATGTCGCGATCAGAAAGCAGCACACGGCTATCTTGCCTCCCGCGCGGTTCGCCGCTGATCGCGGGGGCGATGCGGAGGATTCGGGCTATTCCTTTCGAAGGGTGGGGGGCAGTTCGTCGATCGGGGGCGCGTCGACCACGACCGGCGCGTGAGTGCGGCTGCCCCAGCCGGCGTGGGCTTCGGTGCGCATGCGCTCGACCATGTGGGGGTAGTGGAGTTCGAAGGCGGGGCGTTCGGAGCGGATGCGGGGGAGCTCGAAGAAGTTGTGGCGCGGGGGCGGGCAGGTCGTCGCCCACTCCAGGGAGTTGCCGTAGCCCCAGGGGTCGTCGACGGTCACCACCTCGCCGTAGCGGTAGCTCTTGAAGACGTTCCACACGAACGTGATCATCGACAGGCCGAGCACGAACGAGCCGACCGTGGAAATGGTGTTCAGGGTGGTGAATCCGTCGGACGGCAGGTAGTCCACGTAGCGGCGGGGCATGCCCTCGTTGCCCAGCCAGTGCTGCACCAGGAACGTCAGGTGGAAGCCGAAGAACGTGGTCCAGAAGTGCAGCTTGCCCAGGCGCTCGTCCATCAGCCTGCCGGTCATCTTGGGGAACCAGAAGTAGATGCCGGCGAACGTCGCGAACACGATCGTGCCGAACAGCACGTAGTGGAAGTGCGCGACCACGAAATAGGTGTCGGACACGTGGAAGTCCAGCGGCGGCGAGGCGAGCACCACGCCCGACAGGCCGCCGAACAGGAAGGTCACCAGGAAGCCGATGGACCACAGCATGGGCGTCTCGAACGTGAGTTGCCCGCGCCACATGGTGCCGATCCAGTTGAAGAACTTCACCCCGGTCGGCACCGCGATCAGGAACGTCATGAGCGAGAAGAACGGGAGCAGCACCGCGCCGGTGGCGTACATGTGATGCGCCCACACCGCGACCGACAGGGCGGCGATCGAGAGCGTCGCGTACACCAGGGTCGAGTAGCCGAACAGCGGTTTGCGGCTGAAGACCGGGAAGATCTCGGTCACGATGCCGAAGAACGGCAGCGCGACGATGTACACCTCGGGATGGCCGAAGAACCAGAACAGGTGTTGCCACAGCAGCACCCCGCCGTTCGCGGCGTCGTAGATGTGCCCGCCCAGATGCCGGTCGACCGCGAGTGCCAGGAGCGCGGCGGTCAGGATCGGGAAGGCAAGCAGCACAAGCACACTCGTCACCAGGATGTTCCAGGTGAAGATCGGCATGCGGAACATGGTCATGCCGGGACAGCGCAGGCAGACCACGGTGGTGATCATGTTGACGCCGCCGAGGATGGTGCCGACGCCGGAGACGGCCAGGCCCATGATCCACAGATCGGCCCCCACGCCCGGCGAGTGGGTGAAGTCGCTGAGCGGGGTGTATCCGGTCCAGCCGAAGTCAGCGGCCCCGCCGGGGGTGATGAAGCCGGCCGTGGCCATGGTCGCGCCGAACAGGTACAGCCAGTAGCTGAACGCGTTCAGGCGCGGGAACGCCACGTCCGGCGCGCCGATCTGCAGCGGCAGCACCGCGTTGGCGAACCCGAAGACGATCGGGGTGGCGTAGAACAGCAGCATGATCGTGCCGTGCATGGTGAACAGCTGATTGAACTGTTCGGCCGAGAGGAACTGCATCCCCGGCCGCGCCAGCTCGCTGCGCATGAGCAGCGCCAGGACGCCGCCGATCAGGAAGAAGGTCATCGCGGTGAACAGGTACATGATCCCGAGAACCTTGGGATCGGTGGTGGTCACCGCCTTCCACAGGAAGGACCCCTTGGCCCCTCGCCGGGGCGGATAGGGCCGCGCGGCCTTCAGCTTCGGGACATCCTGCGACGGCACGGCGGTCATGTGTCCTCCTCGACCCCCGAACAGGAGACCTGGACACGCTCCGGCTAACCCCCAGCGCACCCAAAGTCCCTGTGGTGGACGGGCTTTCAACCCTGCGAGCCAGTGTACGACCGCCCCCGAACCGAACCCCCCGGTTCGGCGAAACAGCTCCCCCGTCCCCCGCGCGCCGCCCCCGACACGACCCCCGCGACCGGCCCCGCCGCGTAAAGAGTTGCAACCCGCGACCCCGCGTCTGATAGAGTCGCGAACGCGTCCAGACGCAGTTTGCCGATGTAGTTCAATGGTAGAACTTCTGCTTCCCAAGCAGATGGCGCGGGTTCGATTCCCGTCATCGGCTCCACAGGACAAACGCCCCGGCCCGGATTTCCCGGCCGGGGCGTTTTCCATGAATCCGCACTTCGCTGTACGCGGCACCGAATGAGTCGTAGCCTCGGGCCATGGGTCTGGACTGCGGAGAACGCGTGCGGAACGCACGTAAACGGAGCGGGCTGACGCAGAGCGAATTGGCCGAGCGATGCCCGGATGTCTCACTGTCACAGCTGCGCGCGATCGAACGCGGCGAATACAACCCACGGCAGTACGCCCTGCGGCAATTGGCCGTGGCCCTGCGGGTCCGGACATCGACCCTGGCCGACGGTGGCGACGCCGAGTACGCCGACGTCGAAACCGAGGCGGCCTGGACCTCGGTGCGGCGCGCGCTGATCGGGCAGTTCCCGGAAGCGGACGGCCCCGCCTCGGTGATCGGAGTGCGCACCGACCTCGAAAGCCTGCGGGGGATGCTCGGCACGCACCGGTACAGCGAAGTCGCCACCCGGCTGCCGGGGCTGCTGCGCGATACGGACGACATCGAAGGCCAGGGCCGCACGATTCGATCGCGTGTGCTGAATCTGACCGGGTGGATGCTGACGCAATGCCGCCAATTCGACTTGGCCGAGGCAACACTCGATCGCGCCATCGACGCGTCCGAGGACCGCATGGACGCGGGCGCGGCGGCGAACACCCTGGTGTGGGTGCTGTTGCGGCAGGGGAAGATCGCTCAGGCCCGGGACACCGCGATCCGCTGGGCGGACGAGATCGAACCGAGGTTCTCGCGGGCGACCACCGCCGAGCTGTCGGTTTGGGGCCGCATGTGGCTGTACGTCGCGAACTGTTCCCTGCGCGACAACGCGACCGGCGACGCCGAGGACGCGATGAACCTCGCACGCGCGGCGTCCGCCCGGATCGGCCAGGAGGTGTACACCGACGCCTCGACCGTGCGCACGTTCGGCCCGATCACCGTGGCGCACATAGCCGCCGAAGGCTATGCGCTCGAAGGCAGGGCGGCGCTTGCGCTGTCGATCGCCGAGCAGACCCCGGCGGCGACGCTGCAGCCCGTCGCGGCCAGCCGGCTTCGGCATCGCCTCGACGTAGCCAGCGCGCACAGCCAGCTCGGACAGTACGGCGAAGCCATGGCGGTGCTACAGCGGACGTGGAGCGACGCGCCGGAATGGCTTGTACAGCAACGGTATGCACGTGACGTGATGTCCTCGATCATCACCAAACGGCGCACGTTGACGCCGGAGATGCGCGATCTCGCGGACAAGATTCGCCTGGAGTACTAGTTCACATTCGTCCCAGGAATGACGCTTTCGGCTGACAGAAGCCGGAAGCGTCATTTTCTCGGCGGTCCCCCGATGCGAGCCTTTCCCCAGCGCCCGGTGTCGAACCGAGAAACCGCCTCGGGGCACTCGTCGACACCCGGCGCCCTCATCCCAAGGATCGGGAGGCACCGAACATGGAACTGATTCTCTCGGCCGCAGCGATCGCCCTCGCGACGATCCTCGCCGCACTGCATTCGACCGGGTCCAGCGCCGCCGCGCACTCCGCCGGGACGGGCCGCCACCGCGCGGCCGTCACGGTGGACGACATCCGCGCGCGGCTCGCCGCCGAGGCCGAGCGCCTCGTCCCCGCCGGGAGGTGGTGAAAATGCGATCGGCGATCGGTTACCTGCGCAGTGACCTGGCCGGCGCCCGGCAGCGCCGCCACGAGACCGAAATCCGTTACGCCGCAGCGATGGCGGGATACGACCTGCGCAAGATCGCGGCGTTCAGCGACAGGACCGACGACCGCATCCATCGCATCCGGGTGATGCTGGCCCGCCTCGGCGTCGACGCGGTCATCACCCCGAGCCTGGACCACCTCGAGTCCGCCATCGTGCCGACTGCCCTGACCGAGGTCGCCGACGTACTCACGATCGACCCCGCGCACACCTATCCGCGGACCCCGCCGACGACCACGACGGAAGGCTGAGGGTCATGGCCGAGACGAACACCGATCAGCCCGTCTCCACGTTCGCGTGCTCGCCGGACCTCGCGGCCCTGATGACCAAAGCCGAGGACATCGCCGTCGCGGGCAGCGCCCCGAACATCGCCGTCGAGCACATACTCCTCGCGATGCTCGCCGACCCGGGCCTCATCGTCCGGGCCGGGCTGGCGATCGCCGACGATCCGCGCGTGGTCTTCGTGCGCCTGAGCCAGGCCGCCGCGCGCGGAACCGGCGAGCTGCTGCCGAAACCTGGTATCCACCCTCATATTTCACACAAAAGCGTCTATTCCGGCCTGGTTGCCGGGGGTTCCGACGACATACTCGGCAGCCGATGACATAGCGTGCCAACCTTCGATTCGTCGCTTGCGGCGCGCCGAGCGGCGGCGATACTTTCTCCCCACTGCGTTCGGATTCTTCGCCGGTGTACCGATTTTCGACTATCGGAGCGACCCCGGGCGCACTGATCGGTGCGGGTCTCGGCGCCCTCTCGTCCGCGCTCACCACATGGTCGGCCGATCGATACCGGTCCCCTTGCCGTCGGCCGGGCGAGTTGCCCGCCGGCCGGTCGGCGACGCATCCATTCGAGAGAGAAGCCATGCACCGACACCGTCCGACCGCGCGTACAGCGGGTTGTTCCACGGCACTGCTGGGTGTGCTTTGCGCCCTCACCGCCTGCGCGACCACGACCGCACCCGCCGGGACCAGCACCACCGCGCCCCCTGCGGCGCCGCCCGCGATCACCGCCACGTCCGCACCCGCCGCGCTGCCCGCGCCCGCCACACTGGCGCCCGGCACCGCCGCACCGACCACCTCCGCACCCGCCGCCGCACCGGCCGCGCTCATGCCGAGCGTCGTCTGCATGAACCTGCAGGCCGCACAGGACACCATCCAGGAGGCGGGGGTCTTCTTCTCGCGGTCGAAGGACGCCACCGGCGCGGACCGCATGCAGGTCATCGACAGCAACTGGGTGGTCGTGGCCCAGTCCCCCGCCCCGGGAACGCCGTTCACCGAGGGGGAGGCCGTGCTGTCGGTCGTCAAGATCGGCGAGCCCAGTCAGTGCTGAGCGCGGAATTAGAGTGACGACCGCGGGATTCAGGTACCGGCCGCGAGGCTCGCCGCTGACCGCATCACGCAGCGCCGGCCGCATCCGGCAGTACTGACCGCGTCCTGCAGTACTGACCGCGAGACGCCGCGCCCGGGTGCCCCGGCCCCGGCCCACCCGGGTACCGAGGCACTCGTTCACACGCTCAGGAGCATTCCTTGACCACGCGGGTCGCGGCGGCGGCCGCCTTGCGCAGGTCGTCGACGCTCAGGCCCAGTTCGGTCGGGTTGGCGGCGTTGCCGCTCTGCGCGATCTTGGTCAGGGCGTTCTGCGAAAGATCTTCTTCCACATAGATTTTGGCCACGCAGTCAGCGGTCTTCGCGTCCAGGCCGCCCTTGTCCTGCAGGGACTGGGAGATGACCGGGACCGCCAGCGCGCCCGACGGCACGGAGCCCGGGGTCGTGGCATCGGACTCGGTCGTCGACTTGGGAGCCGACACGGTGGTCTTGGGCGTGGTGGCGCCGGGGGACGTGGTGACCGGCGCGGACGAGCTCACCGGCGCGAGAGTGGTAGGGGCGGTGGACGACTCGTCGGTGCCGCAGGCGGCCAGCAGCGGCAGCGCGAGCAGCGCCACCGCGAGTACGGATTTCCTCATCACAAGTTCCTAGATCTGTGCGGACGGCGACGGGGGTGTCTCCGCTGACGGACCACACCGTCACCCGAGACTGCCCCCGTCCCCTTGCGATCCGACAGGGAACCGCTTAAAACACAGGCGGGGCAGTACTTCTGCCCTCCCCCACCGCCGAGCCTGCCCCCGGGTCAGCGCCCTACTTCAGGCACTCGCCCACGATCTTATTGGTCGCCGAGCGCGCCTTCTCGGCGTCGGCGGTGCTCATGCCCATCGATTCCGGATCGGTCGCCGAGGCCGCCTTGGCGTCGTTCTTGATCATCAAGCGCAGCCCGTCCTGCGAAATACCCTCGTCCACATAGATCTTCGCCGCGCAGTCGGCCAGCTTGGTGTCCTTGAGGCCGCCGTCCTGCAGCGCCTTCGACACCTCCGCCGCGGTGACTGCCGGAGCCTTCTCGTCGTCGCTGCCGCAGGCGGCCAGCAGCGGAAGGGCGACGAGCGCGGCGGCGATCAGGGAAATGCGCACGGGTTCCTCGATTCTCATGAACGGTGGGGCTGAGTGCCGCAGGAACGATCTCACACAACCGGTGCGTTGTGCAGCGCTGACCGAAACCGGTGCTCGGCGCCGGTTCCGAGCGGCACGCGATACCGGCCGAAATCCACAATTGGCCGCTTGCCAACGACTGTTAGGGTCGACCCACCGCCACACCCCAGGGGAGTCGAGATGACCGAGCTGAACCATTACCGCACCGGCAGCGGCGAGCCCCTGGTGCTCGTGCACGGCGTCGGAAGCCGCTGGCAGGTCTGGGAACCCGTCATCGACGCCCTCGCCGCGGAGTACGAGGTCATCGCGGTGGACCTGCCCGGCTTCGGCGCCAGCGCACCGCTCGCGCACACCACCGTCTCCACCCTCGCCGACGCGCTGGTGGACTTCCTCGCCGCGCAGGGCATCGACAAGCCACACCTGGCGGGCAACTCCATGGGCGGCGGCATAGCCCTCGATCTGGCCGCGCGCGGCGTGGCGCGCTCGGTCACCGCCTACTCCCCCATCGGCTTCTGGGATACCGCCGGGCGGGTGTGGTGCCAGCAGGCGCTGGGCCGAGCCAAGAACCTGAGCACCGTGCTGCGCCCGATCGCCCCGGCCATCCTCGGGAACACCGCCGGCCGCACCGCACTGACCAGTCTGGTGTTCGGCAAAGCCTGGGCCCTGGAACCGCGCGTGGCGATCGAGACCGTCGAAGGACTGCTCGGCGCGGACGGATTCGACGCCGCCCTGGCCTCGTTCACCGGCTTCCGACTGCCCGATCCCAGCGCGGTCGATCACCTCCCGGTGACCATCGCCTGGGGCAATCGCGACATACTTCTCACGTACGCCACCCAGGCCCGCCGCGCCCGGGCCCTGCTGCCCGGCGCCCGGCACGTCACGCTGCCCGGCAGCGGGCACACACCGTTCTACGACGACCCGGACCGCTGCGCCCAGCTCCTGCTGGACCGATGGAACCGAACGAAGGACCAGCCGTGAGCAACAACGTTTCGACCGAGCACGTTTCCGCCGTTTCCGGCGACAGCGTTTCCACGAACAATGTCGCCCTGCGTTTCGCGGGCGATCGCGCCTACGTGAGCCTGGACCGCCCCGACAAACACAACGGCCTGACCCTGGAGATGCTGGGCGAGCTGGTGCGGGTCGCCGGAGTCATCGAGCGCCGCAAGGACATCCGCGCCGTCATTCTGACCGGCAACGGGCCGAGTTTCTCCTCCGGACTCGATATCGCCAAGGCAATGGGCGATCCGCTGGCAATCGTGCGCGGTTTCGTGCCGCTGCCGTGGCGCGGCACCAATACCTTCCAGGAGGCGTGCTGGGCCTGGCGCCGGCTGCCGCAGCCGGTCATCGCCGCCGTGCACGGGCGCTGCTACGGCGGCGGCCTGCAGATCGCGCTGGCCGCGGACTTCCGATTCGTCACGCCGGACGCCGAATTCGCGGTCATGGAGGCCAAGCACGGTCTCATCCCCGACATGACCGGAGCGGCCACGCTGTCCCGGCTGATCGGCTACGACCAGGCCCTGCTGCTCACCATGACCGCCGATCCGGTGGACGCCGCGTACGCCGCGCGGATCGGCCTGGTGACCGAGGTGCACGACGACCCGATCGCCGCCGCCGAGCGACTCGCCGACCGCATCGCCACCCGGCCCGCGCACACCGTCGCGAGCGCCAAGCGACTGTTCGAGCGCAGCTGGGAGGCAACGATTCGACGAACTCTCGCAATCGAACGCGCGACACAGCTGCCTTTGATCGTCCGTCAGGCCCTCGGCCGTGGTACGAAATAACGATCCGAGTCAACCCCCGGCAAATACCCGGTCTCGATCTGACGGAGACCCGTACCGCTGTTAGCATTTTCACACTTTGCCAGCGAGTCGAGCACTTTGTGCGACCCGTCACATACCGTGTGGTCGCGCATTATTCGGCGAGAACCGGAGGGCCCACGCAATTGACCAAGACCGCCCCCCTGCTGTTGTCCGCTTTAGCAGGCGCCACGGCCTTGCTCCTCACCGTGACATCTCCGGCAGCGGCGAACCCGAACGCCATCAACCCCATTCCGGTGCTCAACGGCACCCACGGGCTGCCGCAGCTACCCGGCCGGTCCAAGGCCGTCTTCCAGGTCACCGGGATGGCCAGCCCGAACAACACCCAGGCCTACAACGTGCTCGGCACCGACCTGGGCATCATGTGGGACAACGGCCGCGGCGAAATGCTCACCACCTTCGGTGACACCGCCGGACTCGGCTTCCCGAACCTGCTGGTCGGCAGCACCTGGGCGTGGCGTTCCAACATCCTGGTGCGTTCGCACACCCAGGACCCGTCCAACGGCATCTACTTCGACAGCGTCGTGCGCGACGTCTTCGGGCAGGCGCGGGATCTGATCCCCAGCCCCAAGATCCCGTTCCTCGAGATCAGCCGCATCCCCACCGCGGCCATCTCGGTCGGCGGCACCCAGTACATGAGCCTGATGTCGGTGAAGACCTGGGACGACGTCGGCGAGTGGACCACCAACTTCTCCGGCCTCGCGGTCTCCGGCGACAACGGCGAGAACTGGGTGGAACTGCCCGACACCCGCCGGCCCGACGAGGGCGGCAACGGCAACTTCCAGATGAACTCGTTCGTCAAGGCGGGCGGCTTCGTCTACGAGTACGGCACCGCCTCGGGCCGCAACAACCCGGCCTACATCGCTCGCGTGCCCGAAGCCGCCGTCGGCGACCTCGGCGCCTACGAGTACTGGGTGGGCGACGAGTGGAAGCGCGGCGACGTGGACGGCGCCACCCCGATCATCGGCGGCGGTGTGTCGGAGATGTCGGTCATGTGGAACGACTACCTCGGGCAATACATCATGCTCACCACGGACCCGTGGAACTCGGTGGTCATGTACCGCTCCCCCAGCCCGGAGGGCCCGTGGAGCGGACCCGAGGTGCTCATCGACACCCGTGAGCTCCCGACCGCGTACGCGCCCTCGATCTTCCCGTACCAGACCGGGCGCGACCTGTACTTCCTCACGACCGTGCACAGCCAGTACAACGTGATCCTGATGCGCACCCAGCTCTGAGGCCGCCGCGCCGAGACATTCGGCCGCGAACACCGCCGGTGTTCGCGGCCGTTTCGCGTTCGCGGCCGTCAGGGTGTCGGCCACCACCGTTCGGCGGCGCTGTCGCGCCCATAGACTCGGACCCATGGATGCCGCCGCGTGGGACGAGTTCTACAGCCGCACCGAATTGGTGTGGGGCGCACCGCCCGACGACACCGTCGTGGAACAGGTCTTCGGACTCGAACGCCGGTTTCCGGACGGCCCGCACGCGGTCGGTGAGCCGCGGCCGGAGCTGCCCCGCGCGCTCGACCTCGGCTGCGGCGAGGGTCGCAACGCGCTCTGGCTCGCCACCCACGGCTGGGCGGTCGACGCGATCGACTACTCCCAGGCCGGGGTCGACAAGGGCCGCACGGTCGCCTCCCGCCTCTCGCGCTCGGTGCGCAGCCGGATTCGGTGGCACTGGGCCGACGTGAACGACCTCGACCGCGCCGGGATCACCGGCCCGTACGAATTGATCCTGATCGCGCACCTGCACCTGCCCGCCGACCGGCGCCGGGCCCTGCTGCTGCGCGCGGCCGATCTGCTGGTGCCCGAGGGCATGCTGGTGGTCCTGGGGAACGACCCCGCCAATCTCACCGAAGGGTATGGCGGCGAACAGGATCCGGCGCTGCTGTTCACCCCGGACGATATCGTCGCCGACCTCGGCCCGGCGAGCGACGACCTGGACATCCGGGTGGCCGAGCGGGTGCGGCGCGCCACCGAGCACCGGGACGCCATCGACTCGCTCGTGGTCGCGACCCGGCCCGGCCCGCCGCCGATCCTGGACGACGCCGAACTCGAGGGACTCGGGGTCGACGGGCCGGACGGACCGGCCACCCCGCCGCGCTGAACTCGGGCGCGCCGATCGGGCACGGTCACCGAGCAGGCACCGTCACCGAGTCGGCGCGGCCTCTCGCCCGCGAGCGACCGCTAGCGGATCCAGCGCTCCAGCCACGGCTCGACGGTCGCGACGATCTCCTCGAAGCCGGCGCGATAGGAATGCGCCTGCCCGGCGATGACGTGGACCTCCGCCGCGTCGGCCGCGTCCGGTATCCCGAACGGGTCGCGCGCGCCATTGATGACCAGCACCGGAATATCCCCCGGCGCGAGCAGTTCGCCCCGCCGGGACTTCTCCGGCTTCCCGGGCGGATGCAGCGGGAACGACAGCGCCAGCACGCCCCGCGCCCCGGCCTCGCGCGCGGTGCGGCAGGCCACCCGCGCGCCGTTGCTGCGCCCGCCCTGGATCAGCGGGACGCCGCGGAACTTTTTGCGCAGCGCCGCGACGATCTCCAGCCAGGCGGCGTCCTGAACGTCGGCCTTACCCGGCGCGCGCCGGCCCGCCACCCGGTACGGTTGCGTCACCGAGGCCACGACCCCGCCCCGCGACACTGCTGAATCACGAACGGCGAGAATATCTTTCGCATCGACGCCACCCCCGGATCCATGGGTGAGCACCAGCAGGAACGCCGGTGCGGCCCGGCCCTTCCGCTCGATCTCCACCTCGGCCGGTCCGGCCGTCGTCTCGATGCGCATGTGCGCACCGTATCCAGCCGCCGCGCACCCGCCGCCACGGCACACCGCGTGTGCGCGGGAAAGCTCGGGGAAAGCTCATAGCCGCCGGTCCCGCCCGGTGAGGAACGTCGCTAGCTGCGACAACGGGATCGGTACGCGCCCAACATGTTCGCTATTGACCAGCAAACTGGGTGCTTCTGGTCACATTCGGCCCCGATCACCTTGGCCGCCGCCCTACCGGTCGGTAACATGGCACACAAGTTACCCGTCAGTAGCGCTTCTTTACGGTGTCTACCCGATGGGCCTAATGGGCGGGAACGGCAACCACCGAACCGCACCCATCTCAATGGAGAGTGAGTACGACCATGGGTCACTACAAAGCCAACACCCGCGACCTCGAGTTCAACCTCTTCGAGGTACTCGGCCTGGGCACTCTGCTCGACAGCGGCGCCTACGGTGACCTGGACGCCGACACCGTGAAGGAAATGCTCGCGGAGGTCAAGCGTCTGGCCGAAGGCCCGCTGGCCGACTCGTTCGTCGACGGTGACCGCAACCCGCCGACCTTCGATCCCGAGACCCACACCGTCACGCTCCCCGAGTCCTTCAAGAAGTCCTACAAGGCGCTCGAGGACGGCGAATGGTCCAAGGTGCCCGTGCGCGAGGAGCTCGGTGGCCTCGGCGCCCCCTCCGTCGTCGGCTGGGCCCTGGGCGAGATGATCCTCGGCGCCAACCCGCCGGCCCAGATGTACGCCGCCGGTGCGGGATTCGCGCAGGTCTTCTACAACAACGGCACCGATGAGCAGAAGGTCTGGGCTCAGAAGATCGCCGAGCGCAACTGGGGCGCCACCATGGTGCTGACCGAGCCCGACGCGGGCTCCGACGTCGGCGCCGGCCGCACCAAGGCGATCAAGCAGGAAGACGGCTCCTGGCACATCGAGGGCGTCAAGCGCTTCATCACCTCGGGCGACTCCGACGACCTGTTCGAGAACATCATGCACCTGGTGCTGGCCCGCCCCGAGGGCGCCGGACCGGGCACCAAGGGCCTGTCCCTGTTCTACGTTCCGAAGTGGCACTTCGACTTCGAGACCGAGACCAAGGGCGAGCGCAACGGCGTCTTCGTGACCAACGTCGAGCACAAGATGGGCATCAAGGTCTCGGCCACCTGTGAGGTCACCTTCGGCGGCCACGGCGTGCCCGCCAAGGGCTGGCTGGTCGGCGAGGTCCACAACGGCATCGCGCAGATGTTCGACGTCATCGAGAACGCTCGCATGATGGTCGGCACCAAGGCCATCGCCACCCTGTCGACCGGTTACCTGAACGCGCTCGAGTACGCGAAGATTCGCGTCCAGGGCGCCGACCTGACCCAGATGACCGACAAGGCCGCGCCCCGCGTGACCATCACCCACCACCCGGACGTGCGTCGTTCGCTGGCCACCCAGAAGGCGTACGCCGAGGGCCTGCGCGCGATCTACCTCTACACCGCCGCGCACCAGAACGCCGATGTGGCCCAGCTGGTCTCGGGCGCCGACGCCGACACCGCGTTCCGCGTCAACGACCTGCTGCTGCCGATCGTCAAGGGCGTCGGCTCCGAGCGCGCGTACCAGTACCTGACCGAATCGCTGCAGACCTTCGGTGGCTCCGGCTTCCTGCAGGACTACCCGATCGAGCAGTACATCCGCGACGCCAAGATCGACTCGCTGTACGAGGGCACCACCGCCATCCAGGCGCAGGACTTCTTCTTCCGCAAGATCGCCCGCGACCGCGGCGTGGCCCTGGCCCACGTGGCCGGCCAGGTGCAGGCGTTCATCGAGCGCGAGGGTGGCAACGGCCGCCTGAAGCAGGAGCGCAAGCTGCTCGCCACCGCCCTCGAGGATGTGCAGGCCATGGCCGCCACCCTGACCGGGCACCTGATGGGCGCGCAGGAAGACCCCAAGGAGCTCTACAAGGTCGGCCTGGGCTCGGTCCGCTTCCTGATGTCGGTCGGCGACCTGCTCATCGGCTGGCAGCTGCTGCAGCAGGCCGAGGTCGCCATCAAGGCCCTCGACAACGGCTCCACCGAGGCGTTCTACACCGGCAAGGTCGCGACCGCGCAGTTCTTCGCGCGCAACATCCTGCCCGAGCTGACCTCGACCCGCACCGTGCTGTCGAACCTCGACAACGACATCATGGAGCTGGACGAAGCCGCCTTCTAGGAGTCGGAGTTCCCGCCTCGGCGGGGATCCGCCGGTAAGACTCGGTGCGCCCCGGGACCACACGGTCCCGGGGCGCATGCTGTTCCGAGGGGCACAGCGGTGGCTCCGCAAGGGTGCCGGGCCGAGCACGGCTATCCACAGCATGTGGTGCGGACGGATGATCGACCACTAGGTGTTGTGGCTCAACCAGAGGTCTATCCCAAGATCTATCCACCGCCTGTGGATAACTTTTGTCATATGCGCATCGGCGCACCCGGGAGCCCGCGTCCGCGACGGTTCGCGAAGGGTTTCCGGAGGCGTCGGACCCCTACACCAATCCCCTCCTGACCTGCCGAATCACGCACCGCGTGTCGTTGTCCGGCGCGGCGGGCGGGAGCGCCGCGGGCGGGGTCGCGCGGTTTTCCACAGCCGGTCCCGGGAGGGCTGGGGACAGCTCCGCGGGCGGTCATTCACACGGGTTCTCCACAGTTGTCCCCAGGTTCATCCACGACACCGGGATAGTTTGGGGTGCGTGTTGCGTATGGGGAGACGGCGGGGACCGGGGTACCGCTGGCGGTTGGCGGGAGCGTTGATCCTCGGTGTGGGCTGGGTGATCCTCTACCTGGGGTTCGCGTCGCCGCCGGATATCGACGCGGCACCGGGCGGGTACGAACCGTCGCACGCCTACGCCGGGGAACCGGCCGAGGCGGTCGACCCGACCGGCTCGCTGGTCTACGTGGTGTTCGTCGGCCTGCCGTATCTGGGACTGAGCCTGTACCTGCTCGGCAGCATCATCTACCTGGCGGTGTCGCGATCCGCCGACGCGCCCTGGGTCCTCGTCCAGGCCGCGGGAGCCGCCATCATGTTCGGGCTGTGGGTGCTGGTGCAGGGCGAACTGCTGGACTACCTGCCCGGCCTGCGGATACGGCTCTACCTGGAACTGGCGATGGCGACCGCGGCCATGGTGCTGGCCGCGGTCGCCATCGGCGAGAAAACCTATCCGGAGGACCGAACCCCTACTCGCACTTGACGACCGGGATCGGGTCGTACTTCACCGTGCGGGTGTGGCGCGAGATCTCCTTGCGGCTCACCGCGTCCCGGATGATCCGGGTGTCGGAGGTGGTGAAACCGGGCGCGCCCTCGGAGGCGATGCAGTCCTTGCCCTTGGGCAGGGTCACCGTGTTGGGTTCGGTGGGTTTGGTGCGCTCGCCGGTGACGGACTCGACCTCGACCGTCTTGGTGCTCCACATGCGGACCGTGACTTCGGAAGCGGTGGTGGAGGTTTCGATGAAGACGCCGTACGGGGTCTGGTTGCGGAACTTCAGATCGATGGCGCCGTCGAAGACCGTCGCCTCGCGCGCGGCCGGATAGCGCGAGATGTAGTAGCTGTGCTCGGTGTGGCCCGCGTCCTCGAGGCCGGCGAAGTACGCGGCGTTGTAGAGAGTGGTGGCGAACTGGCTGATGCCGCCACCGACCGCGGTGCTCGGGCGGCCCTTGTCGATGATGCCGGACTCGACGTAGCCCTCGGCGACGCCGCGCGGGCCGGTGAAGTCGTTGAGCGAGAACGTTTCTCCCGGCTTGACCACCGCGCCGTTCACCTTGGTGGCGGTGACCTTGATGTTCACGCCCGAGGGGCCGCTGAACCCGCTGGTGGTGAAGGTGGCGACGACCTCCTTCACGCCGAGCTTGTTCGCGTCCTCGGTGGTCAGTTTCGGCTTGACCTGCTCGTAGACCACGGTCCGGCTGCGGTCACCGGAGGCGACCAGCAGGGCGGCGAGATTGTCGAACGTCCTGTCCCAGTTGATGGTGTCGCCGACCACGGCGGGCACCACCGTGGCGCGGCCGCCCGCGAGGGTGAAGGTGGCGTCCTTGGGCTCCACCTCGGTGTCCTTCAGCTGCGGGCCGAGCGCGGCGATCAGGGCCTCGTTGTTGTACGAGAGCGTTAGCCCGCCCTGCCCGTCGGGCGCGAAGGCGAGCGCGCCGCCGATCTGCTCGGGTTCGAGCACCGCGTTGCCGCCCTTGCCGGTGAAGGTGATCGGCGCCCGCACCGCGGGTTCGGCTACCTCGCGCAGGGTGCGCGCGACCGCGTCGGAGTGCACGGTGGCTTCGGTCTCCACCGCGGGCAGTTCCAGCGGCGAGCCGTCGGACCAGTGCTCGGCGAGGGTCTCGCGGGCGGCCGTGACGTCCAGTACCCGGCCCGGAATGGGCTGCACGCCTACCGGTTTCGCACCCTCGAAGACGACACCGCCCTCCACGGGCTGACGGTCGTTGGCGCGCAGGGCGTCCAGCTGCGCGGTCATGGCGGTGTTGTCGACGATGGCCGCCGGTTCGACGACGCGGGTGCCGAACAGGGACCACACGCGGGTGAAGGGGTTCATGGGCTGCCCGCCGATGCGATCCCAGGTGCCGTCCCAGTCCACCGACAGTCCGGCGTTCTTGGGCACCACCTCGGTCTGCACGTCCCCGATGCGCACGGTCAGCGGCCGGCCGGCGCGCTGGTTGAGCACCTGCTCGAGCCTGGCCTGGGCCTGTTCGCGGTCCATCCCGCCGATATCCACCCCGGCGACCTCGACCCCGCGCGGGACGTTCCCGGACGATAGTCCGAAGTCGAGGGCGAAAGCCAGGCCGCCGGCGGCCATCAGCACACCTGCCGCGATCCCGGCGCGACGAGCCGCCGGAGAGTTCAGGAACTGCCGTCCGGGCGCCGGATCACCGGCGGTGCGTCGCGACTTCGCATGACGCCCGGGACTTTCGATGGTCACGAACCATCCTCCCAAATGGTGGAATACCGACTCGCAGGCGCGAGTACACCGCCCACCATAGTGGGCCGGGCCGACACGCGCCGCTCGCCGAGACTCACAGCAAACACTGTGCAACATGTCGCCGGGATATGAAAGAGCCCCGTGCGGTTGCCGGGTCGGGGGTCTGGCAACAGCACGGAGCCACCCCGTCTATCGGGGCACGTCCGGGGTCGTTACATCCCATCCGCGCGAGTGGCGAAAAAACTTCCGGCGAGTTCGACTGGGACAATCGAGACAGTTCGCGATGCGAGCCGGGCCCCGCCCGCTCGCACACAGGCAGAGCCTGGGAACGACGAGGCTCGGGACCACTCGAGGAGACCGGAATGCAGCTCGGAATGATCGGGCTCGGCCGGATGGGCGGCAACATCGTGCGCCGCATCGTCCGGGACGGGCACACCGCCGTCGGGTACGAACGTCACACCCCGCAGATCGACACGCTCACCGCCGAATTGGGCGCGAGTTTCTCCGGCACCACCGACCTCGCGAAATTCGTGGCCGCGCTCGAGGTGCCGCGGGTGGTGTGGGTGATGATCCCGGCCGGCGCGACCGGTGCGGTGATCACCGAACTCGCCGAGCTGCTCGAACCCGGGGACATCGTCATCGACGGCGGCAACAGCCGCTACCACGAGGACATCCGGCGCGCGGAAGATTTGCGACCCAAAGGCATTCACTACGTCGACATCGGCACCTCGGGCGGCGTGTTCGGTCTCGAACGCGGCTTCTGCCTGATGATCGGCGGCGAACCGGACCCGGTGGCATACCTGGACCCGCTTCTGAAATCCATCGCACCCGGCGTCGAGGCCGCGCCGCGCACCCCCGGCCGGACCGGGACGCCGTCCCAGGCCGAACAGGGCTATCTGCACTGCGGTCCAGCCGGGGCCGGGCACTTCGTGAAAATGGTGCACAACGGCATCGAATACGGGGCCATGGCCGCCTACGCCGAGGGCATGAACATCCTGCACCGGGCCGACATCGGCACCGCGACCGAGACCGAGCACTCGGCCGAGGTCACGCCCCTCGAGCACCCCGAGCTCTACCGGTACGACATCGACGTCCCGGAGGTCACCGAGGTGTGGCGGCGCGGATCGGTGGTCGCGTCGTGGCTGCTGGACCTCACCGCGGCGGCACTGCACGCCGACCCGAACCTGGACTCCTTCGGCGGCCGGGTCTCGGACTCCGGGGAGGGCCGCTGGACCCTGGACGCCGCCATCGACGAGGGCGTCCCGGCGCCGGTGCTGGCCGCGGCGCTGTTCCAGCGGTTCTCCTCGCGCGGGGAGTCGCTGTACGCCGACAAGGTGCTCTCGGCCATGCGGCAGGCGTTCGGCGGGCATCACGAGCTGCCGAAACAGTAGGCGCACGGCGGAAGTCGCGGCCCGCTCCTCGAATCACGCCGGGCGGCACGACTTTTCGACCCGCTCCACAGACGACAGTGGCTCCCCGGCCGATCGGCCGGGGAGCCACGTCGTTCGAACCCTTACCCTCGGGTCACAGACCCAGCGCCTGGGCCGCCATCTTCGCCACCGCGAGCGGTCCGAAGGTGAGCAGATAGACCAGGCCATCCACGATTGCCACCACGGCGATAATTCCTTTCAGTCGAAATTGCGGTCGATCCAGTCGATGGTCTGCATGCCGAAGAGGTCCACGCCCCAGCCGTACATGTCGGTGATGAAGCGCTCCATGCTGCAGTCGGTCGGCGCGTAGGTCACGTCCGCGCCCTGCGACCGATAGGTGTCGGCCAGGTCCCGGGCATCCTTGGCGGGCACCAGGGACATCGGCGAATCGTCCTTCGCGCAGGACGAGATCATGATCTTGGAACGCGGAGTTCCGTTGCGCCCCAGGATGTTGTTCCGGAACGCCTCCTGGAAGTCCGGTTCGTCCGCGGGGTTCAGGCCCGAGGTGAACAGCGCCTCCATCGGCACGAACGGAAGCCCGAAGTAGGCGGGCACCTGGCACTGGGTGCGGTAGAAGTTCGCCAGCGCCTGCCCGGCCGGGTTGAGCTTGTCGTTCACCCGCATCTCCGGGTACCAGGGTTCGAGCCCGAGCAGGGTGGCCAGCGCGAAGCCGGAGCCGACGGAACCGCTGGTGACGCGCATGAAGTTGGCCGGATCCACGACCATGCCCTCCATGACCGTGGACTTGATGTTCAGCTCGGGCGCGTAGGCCGGGGCCATCTCGGCCGAGAACGCCGCTCCCACACCGCCACCCGCGATGCCGAACAGCGCGATCTGCGCCGCAGGGTCCAGCCCCGACTCGGGCAGCGCCAGCGCCGCACGGGCGCCGTCCAATTGGGCGTGCCCGGCGTACGTGCCGACGAAGACGCCGTGCGGATCGCGATCCGCGTCGTTGCCGACGTCGGAGATCATGACCGCGTAGCCCTTGTCGAACATGAGCGCCAGCGGGCCCAGCGCCGACCACGACGAGCCGTCCAGCGGCGCGCCACCGGTCCACTGGGTGCTCGGATGGCACGACCAGCCGACGCTGTCGTTGGCCTCCTGGTAGGAGATGAGCCGGCGCTCGGCGTCGGGCCTGCCGTCCTTGGGAATCATCAGGATTCCGGTGCTGATGACCGGGGTGACGCCGTCCGGCGCGGTGGTCACGTACATGAGCTTGTACGCCGCGACGGTCCGCGGCTTCACACCCAGGAACACGACGTCGACCGGCTTCGCCTTCAGGATGTCGCCGGGCCGCTCGCGGCCCGTGAGCGGGGGCTCCTGATAGAAGGGATCATTCGCGAGCAGCGCCTCGAACTTCTCTTCGGGCGTCGCGTTCTCGGCGGTGTTCAGGGTGCCGATGACGAAACCGTTGAACACCCGGTCCAGGCCGGGCACCTCGTTGCCGGGCGCCTCGGCGGCCGGCTCGGCGAGCACGGTGGTCGCGCCGGTGGCGACCCCGGCCAGGGTCAGGGCCGCGACCAGCAGGACGGCGGGCAGTTTCCAGCGCGACATCTAGCTCACCGCCGCTTCCGGGGACGGGACGGTGACCCGCAGTTCACCGGCGGCGGAGGACAGCAGCTGCGGCATGTTCAGCAGCGGTCGTTTCGATTCCATTTGCACCTCGTACGGCGTCCGCATGGCCGATTCCAGTGCGGGCCAGTTGTTCTCGACCTGATAGCGGTATTTGGGCAGCAGTTCGCTGCCGATGTAGTCCCAGCGGGACTCGAAGACCGACCAATCCCAGTCCGGCAGCGGCAGTGTCAGCAGCGCGGGCCGGCCGTCGGCGGTGGTGAACGGGACGCGCACCGGGTGGAACTCGCGCGGCGGCACCACGCCCGCCACGGACGGCGACCCGGCCGCGCCGGTGGCGTAGGTCATGGCCGCGCCGATATCGCCCTTGTACGAACGGACTTCGTCCCACTGGCGGGCGACCACCCAGCCCTGTTCGCGGCGCAGCAGCGCGCGATTGCCCGCGGCGATCCGGTCGGCGTCACCGGAGGCGACGTCGGTCCAGGCGGCCATGATGTCGGCGCCGAACAGACCCGCGGCCTCGAACTCGCGCAGGGCGGGCAGGCCACCGGTGACGTACGCGTCGTGCATGGGCATCAGGTCGGAGAAGATGTTCTTCTGCATCACCAGGATCATCCCGATGACGTGGCGCACGTCCTCGGGCGTGATGGCGGGCGCGGCGTTCGCCAGCGCGCGCAGTCCGCTCGGCAGCCGCTCGACCGCGGCGTCGCCGGCGGCCTGCCGCACCGCGCCGAGCACGGTGTGCGCGGCGTCCGCGAGGCCGGGCAGGCCGTAGAGGTCCCCGCCCATCAGCTCGAAATCGATGAGCCCGCCGCCGAAGTCGGCCCCGACCTGACCGCCCATGCCCGCCCACTGGAGTTCGCGATGCGCGAGCTGGAGATCCTCGTAGTAGCGGTAGGACCTGATCAGGTTCTCGCGGTTGGCGGCGACGCCGGCGCGCGGATCCCAGGAGCTCAGCTCGATCCCGGCCTTGCCGGTCGCGTCGACCAGCCAGTACTGGTAGAGCAGCGCGGCGTAGCGGGAAGGTGGAATACCTTGGGCGCGAGCCTCTTCGAGCAGGCGGCCGAGTTCGTCCCGGTCGTAGGGCAGGGCGGTGTTGACCCCGCCGGGCGCCTGGGCGGCGTCCCGATTGACCAGCGGCAGATCGAGATAGCGATCCACGGTGGCTGCCGTCGCCGGAGTGGCGGTCGCGAGCCCGAGCCCGACCGTAGCCGCCACACCCAGCGCGGCAGTGCGCAACATTGCGCCGATACGCATAGTGATCCAGTCCTTCTGTTCTTCGCCCTGCCCGACCCGAAACTCGCAATTAGCTGTTCAGCCGCGATATTCCGGACCGGGACCACGACCCCTTCGTTTACCGTCCGCCACTCGCGATTCGCGAAGCCCCCTGCGGCAGATCGGAGAATGCGTTTGCGCAGCTGAACCTGATAATTAGCTATGCAAAGGGGCACGCTACCCACGACCGCCACGATTAGTGAAATTGCCACTGTGTTAATCGCCACATATTTGCTATTACATGTGGGATTTCCCACGAACTCCGTTTGAACATGTAACGCCGGGGCATTCCCCGGACCCGGCCTCGCGTTCCGGGCACCGCACCCGAACCCCGTCGAACACCCCGCCGGGCACGTTCCGCACCCCTCGACCGCGCCGTTCCCGGCGCGACACGTGTGCCGCGATAGCCACCGGCGGCGGCGGGTCGCTACGGTCGGACGTTATGCGCACCCTTCCGGTCCTCGTGCTCGCAATGACCACCGTGGTGCTGACCGCCTGCTCCGGTGGCAGCAGCACGACCACCTCCACGACCGAATCCGCCGGAACCACAACCGGATCCGCCGCGACCTCCGCCGCGCCCGGCACCTCGCCGCGGGACTGCGCGGCCGGCTACCTGTCGCAGTTCTCGCTGCGGCAGAAGCTGGCGCAGCTGCTCACGGTCGGCGTCACCGGCGCCGCCGACGCCGAGAACGTGGTGCGCACCGAGCAGATCGGCGGCATCTTCGTCGGCGGGTGGACCGAGACCTCGCTGCTGGCCGATCATCAGATCGATCAGGTCCAGGCCGCCTCCCGAACCCCCCTCATGGTGACCATCGACGAGGAGGGCGGCCGAGTCTCGCGGGTGCGCAACCTGATCGGCGAAGCGCCGTCGGCGCGGGAAACCGTCGACGAGATGAGCCCGGAGGAGTTCTACACCTTCAGCCTCGACCGCGCGAAGAAGCTGAAGTCCTACGGCGTCACCGTCAACTTCGCGCCCGACGTCGACGTGAGCAGCCAGCCCGCGGACAGCGTCATCGGCGATCGCTCCTTCTCCGATCAGCCCGATGTCGTCGTCGCGTACGCCGACGCCTACATTCGCGCCCTGAAGGACGCGGGCGTCGGCAGCGTCATGAAGCACTTCCCCGGCCATGGCGCGGGCTCCGGCGATTCGCACACCGGCGCGGTGCGCACACCCCCGCTCGCCGAGCTGCAGGACCGGGATCTGGTGCCGTTCCGGACGCTGATCGGTAGCGGGGCGGCCGTCATGATCGGCCATCTGGACGTGCCCGGGCTCACCGAGCCGAACATCCCGGCCAGCATCAGCCCGCAGGTCATGCAGTTGCTGCGCCAGGGCACCGGCTACGGCGCCGCCCCGTTCGACGGCGTGATCTTCACCGACGACCTCGGCGGCATGGCGGCCATCACCAGCCGCATGAGCATCGAGGAAGCGGTGGAAGCCGCGCTGGTCGCGGGGGCCGACAACGCCCTGTGGATCACCACTGACGCCGTCACCTCGGTGCTGGACCGGCTGGAGCAGGCCGTGAGCGCCGGCCGCCTACCGGGAGCTCAGGTGGATGCCTCGGTACTGCGCATGGCAAAGTTCAAGGGCACCGCTCCCACCTGCTGACCGTGCCGGCGAATCACCGGCAATTCGCACTGGCGGAACTTACCTTGGAGTAAGATAGGGGTTCGACGTGTAAAGGCAGACGTGTACAGCACGGTCTAGGAGAGTGGATGGCTGGCGGAACGAAACGGCTACCGCGCGCTGTGCGCGAGCAACAGATGCTCGACGCAGCCGTGGAGGTCTTCTCACGCAAGGGCTATCACGACACGTCCATGGACTCGATCGCCGCCGAGGCGAAGATCTCCAAGCCCATGCTGTACCTGTACTACGGCTCCAAGGACGAACTCTTCCGGGCCTGCATCCACCGCGAGAGCATGCGCTTCATCGAAGCGGTCGCGGTGGCGGGCAATCCGAAACTCAGCCCGCACGAACAATTGCGCGCCGGACTCGAGGCATTCCTTTCCTACGTGGATCAGAATCGCCTGTCCTGGCAGGTGCTCTACCGCCAGGCGCTGGGCCAGCAGCCTTTCGCCTCGGAAATCTCCAACAGCCGCGACCGGGTCATCGAACTCACCGCGAAACTGCTGGAATCCAGCGCGAAATACGCCGAGCCCGGCACCAATTTCGAAGTGGTGTCGGTGGCCGTGATCGGGGCCGGTGAGGCCATCGCCGACCGCGTCGCCGCCGGCACCGTCGACATGGCCGAGGCCGTCGATCTGCTCGACGATCTGGCCTGGCGCGGCCTCGCGGGCAAGAAGAAGGACATTTAGCCCCGATCGGGTTGCCGAGGGCACCGCCACCTGCCACAGTTTCGATCGGAATCGTGTCGCGGGACGGCCGGGGTAGCACCGGCCGGGGATGGGGATACACCATGTTCGGGCTGCTCAAACCCTGTCTGCACGGCGCCGGAAAATACGGCATGGACGCCGGGTCATGGCAGACCCAGATGTGCGGGCTGTGCCTGGGCCTGCGGGACGGGCACGGCCAGCTCGCCCGCGCGGCCACCAACACCGACGCCATAGTGCTCGGGGTGCTCACCGAGGCGCAGCAGACGACGCCCACCGCCCGCACCGGCGCGGGACCCTGCCCGCTGCGCGGCATGCGGCGCGCGAGTGTCGCGCCCGCCGATTCGCCCGGCGTCCGGCTCGCGACCACCGCCTCACTGCTGTTGGGCGCGGCCAAGATTCGCGATCACGTCGCGGACGGTGACACCGCGCGCGGGACCGCCCGCCCGCTCACCCGGGTGTCGGGTCGCTGGCACGCGCAGGCCGAACGGGCGGCGGCGGGCATCGGCCTCGACATCGCACCGCTGGTCGCGGCCATCGAATCGCAGACCGCGCTGGAACAGGCCGCCGCCGCGCACGGGGTGCACGCGGGACCGGCCGACCAGGGAGCGCTGCTGCGGCTGACCGCCCCCACCCAGCTGTGCGCCGGAGAGTTGTTCGCGCACACCGCGATTCTGGCCGGCCGTCCCGAGAACGCGGACGCCCTGCGCACCGCCGGGTGGCATTTCGGCCGGATCGCGCACCTGGCCGATGCCATCGAGGATCTCGATCGCGATGTCGCCGCGGGCAAGTTCAATCCGCTGGCCGCGACCGGGACCACGCCCGAACAGGCGCACGCCCTACTGCGCGAATCGAATTCGCTGCTGCTGTCCGCGCTGACCAGCGTCGGCCTGGAGCGTGTCGGCACGGTGCGGTGGATGCTGCTCGATCCGCTGCGCGGCGTCGTTCGCAAGCTGGGCGCGGGCGCGGCGCACGTGTGCGGTACCCGGGCCTGCGGCACGCACCGCGCCACCGAGGAGGCCGGGAACCATCCCGTCTTCGAGGTCGAGGCGGCGGCGCTGCTGCCGATCACCGGAATCGCCCCGGCGACGGTGACCAACCACGCCGGGCCGGGCGGGCCGTCCCTGCTGGAGGGCATCGGCATCATCCTCGGCCAGTACTGCACCGGCTACGCGTGCTGCTCCGAGCACACCCGCCCGTGCAGCGGGCGGCGCAAGGACTCCTGGATCAATCGCGGCGGGTGCGACTGCGCCGAGTGCGGCTGCGACGGCTGCGGCTGTTGCGGTGACGGCTGCTGCTGTGGCGACGGTTGCTGCTGCGGTGACGGCTGCTGCTGTAGCTGCGACTGCTGACGGGCACGCCCGCACACGTAAAAGCCGCACACCGCTCCCCGTTCCGGATGTCGAAACCCCTGCGTGGCGACATACGGTGGTGAATCGGTGCGCGGCTCTCGCCCCACCCCGTGGGGCCGACGCTGTCGGCGGCCCGAACCATACCCGTGGTTCGAGTGCTTCGTGGTCGATCGGTGACCACCCGCACAGCGCGACCCCGGGTCGTCGGCGCATCTGTCTCGATGTCGCCACTCCCCACCTGCGCCGATGGCCTCGGTGTGCCATCGGCGCGGCGGGGACGAATCCCGGCGCGTCGATCGCCGTGGCGCGGAGAGTCCGTCCCCGTGCCGCGGCGATCGATCAGCGAATGGTGGCGGTCAGGTGCGGGAACCCCTTCTTGGGGTTCCGCAGCGCCAGATCCCAGCCACCCTCGACCTTGTCCGCGTACACGTTGACCGTGGACGGCAGGAAGATCGGCTTGCCGAATTTGACCTCGTACGTGGCCTTTTCGGGAATCCGGCCCTCGATGTTGGACAGGATGTTGGCCGCGGACCACATACCGTGCGCGATCGGCTTCGGGAAACCGAAGGCCTTCGCGCCCAGACCCGAGGTGTGGATCGGGTTGTGGTCGCCCGAGGCGCCCGCGTACCGGGTGATCGTCTTCTGATCGACCCGCAGCGCGCGCAGCGGCGCCGGCGGCACCTCGTCCGGGACCGGCTCGGGCTTGGGCCCGCCGGACAGCGAGGTGCGCTGCTGGTGCAGGAAGGTGGTGACCTGCCGCCACACCTGCTCCCGGCCGACGCTCACCTCGGTGATCGCGTCGACCATCAGGCCCTTGGGGTGCTCGCGCAGGTTCTCGATGTGCGTCCGGAAATCGAGCGGCTCGGAGACCGAGATCTCGCGGGTGCGCTCGATGACGTTCTTCGCGTGCACCGCGCCGACCGCCACGAACGGGAAGTCGCGGGCGACGACCAGCTGCATGGCGAGCGGGAAGCTCAGCACGAACGGGTAGGTCAGCGGCAGCGAATCGTTGAAACGCAGGCCGGTGGCCTTGCAGTAGGCGGCCAGGTGATTCGGATCGACCTTGAAGCCCTCCAGCCGCACGACCCGGTCGGGCAGGGTCGAGGGCCGGTTGGACAGTCCCGGCACCGGGACCGCGCCGAGCGCGGCCTTGACGAACAGGCTGGAGTTCTTCGGCACCTCGCCGAGCGTGATGGTCTGGCTCATCACGCGCCGATCAGGCTCTGGCCGCAGACGCGAACGATGTTGCCGCTCACCGCGTTCGACGCCGGGGACGCGAAGTAGGCGATGGTCTCGGCGACGTCGACGGTCTGACCGCCCTGCAGCAGCGAGCTCATCAGGCGGCCGGCCTCGCGGGTGGCCAGCGGGATCGCGGCGGTCATCGCGGTCTCGATGAAACCGGGCGCGACGGCGTTGATGGTGATGCCCTTCTCGGCCAGCTTCGGGGCCTCGGCGTTGACCATGCCGATCACACCGGCCTTGGAGGCGCCGTAGTTGGTCTGGCCGCGGTTGCCCGCGATGCCCGCGATGGAGGACACGTCGATGACGCGGCCGCCCGAACGCAGCGCGCCGGAGGCGACCAGGCCCTCGGTGATGCGGTGCGGCGCGGCCAGGTTCACGTTGATGACCGAGTTCCAGCGGCCCTCGTCCATGTTCGCGAGCAGCTTGTCGCGGGTGATGCCGGCGTTGTGCACGACGATGTCGATGCCGCCGAAGCGCTCGGTGGCGAAGGCGGCCAGCTTCTCCGCGGCGTCGGGGGCGGTGACGTCCAGCGCCAGGGCGGTCGCGCCGACCTTGTTGGCGGTCTCGGACAGCGCCTCGCCGGCGGCCGGGATGTCGGCGACGATGACGGTCGCGCCGTCGCGGGCGAAGACCTCGGCGATGGTGGCGCCGATGCCGCGGGCGGCGCCGGTCACGACCGCGACCTTGCCCTCGAGCGGCTTGTCCCAGCTGGCGGGAGCGACGGCGTCGTCCTTGCCGACGCGGAAGACCTGGCCGTCGACGAACGCGGACTTGGCCGAGAGGAGGAAGCGCAGGGTGGACTCCACGCCGGTGGCGGTCGCGGCGGCCTCCGGGTGCACGTAGACCAGGTTGCCGGTGGAACCCTTGAGCAGTTCCTTGGCGATGGACCGGCTGAAGCCCTCGAGCGCGCGCTGGGCGATCTGCTCGTCGACCGAGGCGGTCAGCTCGGGGGTGGTGCCGATGACCACGACGCGGCCGGAGCCGGACAGGCTGCGCAGCGCGGGCTGGAAGAACTCGAACAGCTGCTGCAGCTCTTCGATGGTGCGAATCCCGGTGGCGTCGAACACGAGCGCGCCGAACTTCACGCCCTGGGTGACCGAGTCGACGAAGGTGTAGTCGGCCGAGAGCAGGTTGCGCGCGGCGTCGGCGACGCGGCCCTTACCGCCGATCAGCACCGGACCCGGCAGGGCGGGCTGGCCCGCGACGTAGCGGCGCAGGCTCTCCGGCTGCGGCAGCCCGAGCTTGCTCGCCAGGAACGCGCCGGGCGCGGAGTGAATGAAAGATCCGTACAGGTTGGGAGCGCCCTTGCTCTTGCTGGCTGCCACAGTTCCTACCTTCTCTTGTCCAGGCCCCGGGGGCGGTGTTGCGCACATTTGCGGGGTACGGTGTCGACAAACTAACTTACTCCAGAGTAAGTTTAATGTAAACCGACTGCTGCCGGTCCCGCGGGACCGTGCGAGTGCGGACATCCACCCGACGAGACACTGGAGACTCGAGTGACCACCAAAGCCCGTTCGGCGAAGCCCGCGGCCAAGTCCGCCAAGCAGGCCAAGCCTGTCGCGATCCTCGGCGGTAACCGGATTCCCTTCGCCCGCTCCGACGGCAAGTACGCGCACGCCTCCAACCAGGACATGTTCACCGCGGCGCTGAACGGCCTCGTCAGCCGCTTCGGGCTGCAGGGCGAGCGCCTGGGCATGGTCGTCGGCGGCGCGGTCCTCAAGCGCGTCGGCGAGCACGGCATGATCCGCGAGAGCGTGCTCGGCTCCACCCTGTCCCCGTACACCCCCGCGCACGACCTGCAGCTCGCCTGCGGCACCGGCCTGCAGTCCATCCAGACCGTCGCCGACGGAATCGCGCTGGGCCGCTTCGAATCCGGCATCGGCGGCGGCACCGACACCACCTCGGACGCCCCCATCGGCGTGAGCGAGTCCATGCGCGAGTGGATGCTCGACGCCAACCGCGCCAAGAACAACAAGGACTACGCCAAGCTGGTCGGCCGCCTGCGCCCGTCCATGGTCGGCATCGAGATCCCGCGCAACGCCGAGCCGCGCACCGGGCTGTCGATGGGCGAGCACGCCGCCATCACCGCCAAGGAATTCGGCATCGCCCGCGACGCGCAGGACGAGCTGGCCTACCTCTCGCACAAGAACATGGCCGCCGCCTACGACCGCGGTTTCTTCGACGACCTCATCACCCCGTTCCTCGGGCTGACCCGCGACGACAACCTGCGTCCGGGCTCGACCATCGAGAAGCTGTCGACCCTCAAGCCGGTCTTCGGCGTGAAGCTGGGCGACGCCACCATGACCGCGGGCAACTCCACCCCGCTCACCGACGGCGCGTCCGCGGTGCTGCTGTCCACCGACGAGTGGGCCGCCGCGCGCAACCTCTCGCCGCTGGCCTACCTGGTGGACTCCGAGGTCGCCGCGGTCGACTACATCCACGGCCCCGACGGCCTGCTCATGGCCCCGACCTACGCGGTGCCGCGCATGCTGGCCCGAAACGGCCTGACGCTGCAGGACTTCGACTACTACGAGATCCACGAGGCCTTCGCCTCCGTGGTGCTCGCGACCCTGCAGGGCTGGGAGTCCGACGCCTACTGCAAGGAGCGCCTGGGCCTGGACGGCGCGCTGGGTTCCATCGACCGCAGCAAGCTCAACGTCAACGGCTCCTCGCTCGCCGCGGGCCACCCGTTCGCCGCCACCGGCGGCCGCATCATCGCCTCCACCGCGAAGATGCTGGCCGAGAAGGGCGGCGGCCGGGCGCTGGTCTCCATCTGCGCCGCCGGCGGCCAGGGCGTCGTCGCCATCGTCGAGCGCTAGACGCCGCGCCCCGCACGGGGTTTCACGGTACGCACGAGGGCGGTGCCCGATCCGGATTTCCGGGCCGGGCACCGCTTTTCGCTGTTCGGCGGGCGAATCAGCGCACGGGACCGAGGGATTCGGGTCGGCGGACTCCGATCACCGTGCCCCGGCGTCATGGCACGGTCCGGCGATCACAACACCGTGCCCGCGGCGTCCAGCACCTCCGACAGCAGCGGCAGCGAGGCATCGCGTTCGGGGGCCTGCGCCCACCAGCGGCCCTCGTGGGTGTGACGGCCGAATCCCGTGGGCAGGATGACGTTACTGCGATGCGGGCCGATGTCGACGCCCGCGCGTTCCATGCGCTCGAGGTACTCGGCGCCGGGGTAACCGTCGAAGACACAGAGGAAAGTACGCCGCGGCGGGCGCTCGCGCACCAGCACCGGGCACGGCACGCGACGTGTGGTCAACTCGTCGAGTAGCAAGGCCCCCAACGATTCCGGGGTGTTCAGGGCCGCGATCGTATCCACCAGGGGCAGCACCACGAACCCCGGCGTCGTCACGTGCACATGCGGCAGACCGAACAGCGAGCGATACACCCGCGCCCACTCCTGCGGCGTCGTCAGCTCGTCCAACCGCACACTCCACCCCTCGTTCGGCACAGCTCCAGCGACGGCTGATCGGTACCAGCGAAGTCGATTGCCGGCGGCATGCCGACACAGTCAGTGAAAACCGGGGTCGCGGATCCCGCCACAGGAATGGGTGAATCGTTCGCAAACTGTGGACTGACGCGACGCGGCACGGCGGCTCGAGGTCCGCGTACGGACCGCGAAGCGGGGTAACCTCGGCAGTGGATGCCTTCCCACCAGGAGGTTCGCAATGCCCTGTGATCTGATGCTCATCGCCTACGACGGGTCCGAGAACGCGCGCCGCGCCGTCGAATACGCCGGCCGCTTCCTGTCCGCCGACAAGGCCGTCGTGCTCACCGCGTGGGAGCCCATGGTGCGCCAGACCGCTCGCCTGTCCGGGTTGTCGGGGGTCATGCAGCCCGAATGGATGCCCGACGACGAGATCGAGGACGTCGCCTACACCGACGCCAAGTCGATCAACACCGAGGGCGTGCGTCTGGCCAAACTGTCCGGGCTCAACGCCGAGGCGCGCACCGCCGAGTGCACCACCACCATCTGGAACGCCATCGTCGAGGTGGCGGACGAATTGAACGTCGACATCATCGTCGCGGGCACGCGGGGGCAGACCGGGATCCGGGCGCTGCTGCACTCCAGCGTCGCCGACGCGGTGCTCAAACACTGTCACCGGCCGGTGCTGCTGGTACCGCCCGGGCGCGAACCGGCGCGCTGAGAGCGGCGGCGGCGCACGTTGAGACGTGCGTCGCTCGGCGGCCGCGGCGCATCGCGCGCGGGCTATGGTCGAGGCATCATGCACGGATTCCTGCTCGCGACGCCGGACAGCGTCGTTCGCACCACGGGTGTACGCGCCGCGTTCGATGACGCGAGCGCCGCCGCAGCGGCTCTGCGCGCGGGCGCCGCATCCGTGATCACCGGCGCCCTGCCCTTCGATCCGCGCCGCCCGGCCGCGCTGGTCGCGCCCGAACACCACACCCACACCGCCGGACCCTGGCGGCCCGCCGCGCTGCCCCCGCTGCCGCCCGTGCGCGTGGTGACGGAGCTGCCCGATCCGGGCGAGCACCTGGCACGGGTGGCCAAACTCGTTGCCCAGCTGGGCGATCCGGAATCGCCGCTGCGCAAGGTGGTGGCCGCCCGCTCGCTGCTCGCCGCCGCGGACGCGCCGCTGGACCCGGAAGTCGTTGCCGCGCACCTGGTCACGCGGCATCCCCGCGCACACGTGTTCGCCGTCGACCTGACCGCCGCCGGGCGGACGGGCGAAACCCTGCTCGGCGCGACCCCCGAGGTCCTGGTGGCGCGGCGCGGCGACAGCGTCACGCTGCGCCCCCTCGCCGGGACGCTGCCGCGCCTGGCCGACTCGGACGCGGACGCCGCGCAGGCCCGAGAATTGCTGGCCAGCAGCAAGAATCGCGAAGAGCACGCCTACGTCGTGGACTGGATCCGCGAACGGCTCACCCCCGTCTGCGCCGAGCTGACGATCCCGGCCGAACCCGAACTGCTGCACACCCCCGAGGTCTGGCACCTGGCCACCCACATCACCGGGCGGCTGCGCGAACCCCGCCCGACCGCACTCGACCTGGCCGTCCTGCTGCACCCGACCCCCGCCGTCTGCGGCACACCCACCGACCTCGCCCTGGACACCATCGTCGAGCTGGAAGAGGACCGCGGCTTCTACGGCGGCGCGGTCGGCTGGTGCGACGCGCACGGCGACGGGGAGTGGGTGGTCGCGATCCGCTCGGCCGAGCTCGCCGCCGACGGTCTGACCCTGCGCGCCTTCGGCGGCGGCGGGATCGTCGCGGCCTCGGACCCGCAGGTCGAACTGGTCGAGACGACCGCGAAGCTCCGCACCTTCCTCGGCGGCCTGCACTGCGCGGTACCGGAGTAGCTGGTCGGCTTCGTATGCGCGGTGAACCGTCGGTCGGCGGCTACCTGGTCGGCAAGAAATGCGTGCCCGTCGCCCGAAGGGCCAAACGCGCCGTGCCTAGATACCCGAGACGGACCAGTCCAGGGAAGACCCACGCATTTCTTGCCGACCGTGTACCCGCCCGCCCAGATGATGCGCATTTCTTGCCGACCCCTGCGCATTTCTTGCCGACCGATCCGCGCTATCGGCCGCAACGCCGCAAAACGGGATGTGACCTGCATCTCTGCAGCGGGGGGCAGCAACTGAAATGTTGGCGACCAAGATCAGGGGCGGCGGAGCCGGGGCAAAGCGGGCGCGGTCTGCTAGGTTTGCTCGAGTTACGCATGCGTCGATGTATGGGAGTTCCGCGATGAAGTTTGCCGTTCCCGGTGTGGCCAGCGCTGCCGGTGGCGCCCTGATCGGATTGGCCGCGGTCCTGGTCATCACGATGGCGGCCTCGCAGGACACGCGCCCGGAGATCGATAACGGCGGCGACCCGTCCTCGTCGCTGCTCAACAACGTTGAGTACGGCGCCCGCTGACCGGCCGACCTCAGATCCAACAGCCGCGACCGGTCCGGCCGAGGACCGGTCGCCGAATACTGAACCGCTGGGCCGCCGCTGGCTGCTCGGCACCTTTCTCGCCGCGTTCCTGCTGACCTTCCTGCAGGCCCCCGGCCGCACGGTCGCCGATACCAAATACGACCTCGCGCAGAATCCACTCGGCTTTCTCGAACGCGCCTCCCACCTGTGGAGCAGCCAGGCCCCGATGGGCCAGGTGCAGAACCAGGCGTACGGCTACTTCTTCCCGCACGGCGCGTTCTTCTCCCTCGGGCACCTGCTCGGCCTGCCCGCCTGGGTCACCCAGCGCATCTGGTGGGCGCTACTGCTGCTCGCCGGGTTCTGGGGCATCATCCGGCTCTGCGAAATCCTGGGGATCGGCAGTCGCGGCTCCCGCATCATCGCCGCCACGGCCTTCGCACTCTCCCCCCGGGTACTGACCACCCTCGGCTCCATCTCCTCCGAGACGCTGCCGATGATGCTCGCGCCCTGGGTACTGCTGGCGCCGGCCGCCCTGGGCATGAGCCTGCGCGCGAAGCGCCCGGACAGCACCGCCGAATCCAGACCGGAGACCCCGGACGACCACGCGCGGGCGTCCCGATGGCGCGGCGCCGCGACCCCCGCGGGCAGCGCCCTCGCCCTCGCGCTCATGGGATCGGTCAACGCCGTCGCCACCGCCGCCGCGTTCCTGCCCGCGGCCCTGTTCTGGATGTCCTACCGCCCCAACCGCGCCTGGTGGCGCTTCACCCGGGCGTGGATTCCCCTGCTGGTACTCGCCACCTTCTGGTGGGTCGTCCCGCTGCTGCTGCTCGGCAAGGTGAGCCCGCCCTTCCTGGACTACATCGAATCCTCCGGGGTCACCACGCAGTGGGCCTCGCTCGGTGAGGTGCTGCGCGGCACCGACAGCTGGACCCCGTTCGTCTCACCCGAACGCATCGCGGGCGCGGTGCTGGTCACCCAGCCGGCCGCGGTACTCGCCACCGGCATGCTCGCGGCCGCCGGGATCGCCGGATTGGCCATGCGCTCCATGCCGATTCGCGGACGGCTCACGCTGGTGCTGTGCGTCGGGCTGGTCGGCATCTGCGCCGGGTACGCGGGCGCGCTGGGCGGGCCGTTCGCCGAACAGGTGCGGCTTTTCCTGGATTCCGGCGGCGCGCCGCTGCGCAACGTGCACAAACTCGAACCGCTCATCCGGTTGCCGCTGGTACTCGGGCTCGCCCACCTGCTGAGCCGGGTGCCGCTGCCCGCGTCGGTTCCGATGCCGGTGTGGCGCAACGCCTTCGCCCACCCCGAGCGCAATCGCATGGTGGCCGTCGGCGCGCTCGTGCTGACCGCGCTCACGCTGTCCACCTCGCTGGCCTGGACCGGCAAGCTCGCGCCGAGCGGCGCGTACGAAGAGGTACCGGGCTACTGGAAGCAAACCGCGCAGTGGTTGTCCCGCAACGCATCCGACACCCGCGCGCTCATCGTGCCCGGTGCGCCGTTCGGCTCCCAGGTCTGGGGGCTGACCCGCGACGAGCCGCTGCAGGCGCTGGCCGACACCCCGTGGGCGGTGCGCGACGCGGTGCCGCTCAATCCACCCGGCGCCATTCGCGCCATGGACTCGGTGCAGCGACTCTTCGCGGACGGCCGCCCGTCGGCGGGGCTGGCGGCGACCCTGGCCGCGCAGGGCATCGGAATCCTGGTGCTGCGCAACGATCTCGACCCCGAGACCTCGCGGTCCACCCGGCCCATGCTCGCGCACCAGACGATCGAGGGCTCGCCCGGTCTGCACAAGGTCGCCGAGTTCGGCGATCCGGTGGAGACCGGGTACATCGAGGGCCTGGTGGCCGATGAGGACCTGCGGCCGGAGTACCCACCCGTCGAGATCTACCGCGTGGATCCGCGACCGGTCGGCGACGCCGCCGACCTGCGCGCGGGCACCGGCGCACCGGACTCGTTCCCCGGCGCCTACCTGACGGCGCTGGACGGACTGCCCGTCGTGCAGGGCGGGCCCGAAGCCCTGGAACGCCTGCGCCGCGACCCCGCCGCGACCCCCGGACCGGCGCTGCTCGCGGCCGACGCCGCCCGCGCGGGACTGCCGGTGAAAGCGGTCACCATCACCGACACGCCCATGGACCGGGAGACCGACTTCGGCCGGGTCGACAATCACAACTCCGCGGTGCGCGCGCCCGGCGACCCCCGGCGCACCCACAACCTGGTGCCCGACTACGCCGTGCCCGGCGCCGAACTCGTGCGCGGCGAATGGTCCGGGGCCACCGTGACGGTATCCAGTTCCGCCGGCGACGCCACCCAGTTAGGCGGGGCCGCGCCCGGCAGCTCCACCGCCGCGGTGGTGGACGACGATCCCGCGACCGCGTGGATCAGCAACGGCACCGAACACGCGCTGGGACAGTGGCTCCGGCTGGATCTGGAGCAGCCCATCACCTCCCCGGTGCTGCGCCTGACCACCAGCGCGGCGGCCATCGGCAGTCCGGTGAAATGGCTGGAGGTCGCCACCGCCAAGGGCACGGTCGCCGCGCGCGTCACCGAACCCGGTGCGCCGGTGTCGGTGTCCCTGCCGCCGGGCCGCACCGACTGGATCAAGATCACCGCGAAGAGCACCGAGAACGGCAGCGCCGGCGGGCAATTCGGCATCAGCGAACTGTCGCTGTTCGACTACGCCGATCGGGAGAACCCGGCGCGGGTCGACATCCGGCACCGGGTGGTCCTGCCCGCCACCCCGCCCGGCGCGAGCATCCAGGGCTGGGCGCTCGGCCAGGAATTCCCGGGCCGCAGTGCCTGTTTCGACGCACCGGACCGGGTCCGATGCAGCAAGGCGCTCGCGCTCGCGGCCGAGGAGCCCGGACTCTTCGAACGCACCCTGACCGTGCCCGATCCGCTCGCCGTCACCCCCGAACTCCTGGTCCGCGCCCGGCCCGGACCGGACCTGGACCGGCTGCTCACCGACCCGGCCCGGCCCTTCGCCCACGGCCAGGCCGACATCGGCGATCCGCGCGGCTCCGCGCTCGCCGCCACCGACGGCGACCCGCGCACCAGCTGGATCGCGCCCGAGACCACCGTCCGCACCCCGGCCGGCGCGAAGCCGACGCTCACCATCGATCTGCCCGCGCCCGCGCTGGTGACCGGGCTGGAACTGACGCCCTCGCGCGGCGACCTGCCCGCGCACGCCACCTCGGTCTCGGTGAACCTCGGTGCGGGACCGCAGGTGCGCGAAGTGGATCCGGCCGCCGGAACCACCACGCGCATCGAGCTGTACCCGCAGGTCACCGATCGCATCGAGGTGAGCATTCAGACCTGGGACGCGGTACTCGACCGCACCGCACTGGGTTTCGCGCAGGAACAGCCGGCCGGCATCGCCGAGATCACCGTGCTCGGACCGGAGTACCCGGCCGCGCCGGGCCCGGATCAGCTCTTCACCATCGACTGCGCGCACGGGCCGACCCTGGCCGCCGCGGGGCGCACGCTGCACACCTCGGTGACCGGCACCGCCGCACAGTTCCGTTCCGGCACGCCGCTTCCCGCGCGCGTGTGCACCGCCGACGAGGTCGCGGCGGCCCGCGCGAACGCGGCGCCGGAGCCGGAGCCCGTCGACGAGGCGGAGGCCCGGGACCCGGAAGTGTCTGCCGAGACCGACGGCGGCTCCGCGCTGAACAACGCGAACGACGGCCGCGCATCCTTCGACGAGGAGCTGCCGGTCGACGCCGCGGACGGCGGGACCAACCTCGATCTCATGGCCGGGCGCGTCGATGTAACCGTCGCTCCGACACCGCTGTTCACCGTGGACGAGTTGCGCTTGCGGCGCGCCGAACCGGGCAGCGGTGATGCGGGCGGCGTTTCACCAGGCAGCGCGAATCCGGCCGACTCCGAACCGGGGGCCGGATCCCCACCGAACACCAACCCCGGCGCCGATGCCGGCACCGATGCGACAGCAGCGCCCGGCGCGGTCCGCGCCCCCGCCGGAACGCGGGTCCTGGTCCTGCCCCTGAGCACCAACGTCGGCTGGCAGGCGGAGACCGCCGACGGCCGCACCCTGGAGCCGCTGGTCATCGACGGCTGGCAGCAGGCGTGGCTGGTACCGCCCGGCACCGACGGCCCGATCACCATCTCCTTCCCCGCCGACCGCTGGTACCGACTCGCCATCTTCGGCGGCCTGCTGCTGCTGATTCCCCTGGTGCTGCTGGCTTTCCGCGGCGCACGCACCCCGGCCCGCGATGACGGCCCCGCCCCACGCACTTGGCACAGCCGGACCCTGAGCGCGGTCGCCCTCCTCGCGGGCACCGGACTGATCGCCGGACCCACCGGAATCGTGCTCACCGCACTGGGACTCGCGGCCTACCACTTCCGCCCGCTGCCCACCGCCCGCGCACTCGCCCCGATAGCCGGTGTGGCGACCGCGATTTCCGCCGCCGCCCTGTCCACCGGCCCCTGGCGCTCCCCCGCCGGATATATGGGCGATTCCCTGTGGACCCAGCTGCCCGCCGTGGTGGCGATCGTCGCCGTGGGGTTGGCGGCACTCCCCCGCCGCACGGCGGGTTCACGCCGCACCTAGTCTCCGCTGCCGCCGCCCGCGTGATCGGCGCGGGCCCTTCCACGCCAAGGGAATTCGTGTTCGATCCACCCCCTACACTGTGCGGTCCACTCGTCACCCGATGACGACGCAGGTGCCCGAGGCGCACCGGATCAACGCGGGTTCCGGTTGGTCACTCGGCGCGCCCGCGCCAAGGGAATTCGCGTTCGACGCACTCACGACCCTGGTCGATCTACTTGTCCACCTGATGATGTGGGCGCCGACGGCGCACCGGATCATCTGTCGAATCCGTTGCCGTGGGCCGGCATTCACCCGGGGTACCTGTGCGCGGTCATCGCCGCCCCGGGGCAGCGGAATCCGTGCGGTCGCACGTCGACGCCGGAACCGTCCCGCCGAACCGGCGCCGAACCTCAGCCGAAGCGGCGGCGGGTCCAGCGGCGCACCGGATCCTCGATCAGCGCGTAGCTGGCGGCGGCCAGGGGGAGGGTGAAGGCGATGGTCATCAGATAGACCAGCGCGAAAGATCCACGGAACGGGATGATCCCGAACACCGGGAAGACGATGGCCAGCACCGCCAGGTGCCAGATGAAGATGCCGTAGGACCAGCGGCCCAGCATCGCGGCGAGACCGCCGGTGAGCCAGCGATGCCGCCGCTCCGGCCGTAATACCAAGGGCGCCAGCAGCGCGAAGCCGATGACCGCGCCCAGCGCCATCTTCACGGCGTACTGCCAGGGCTGCCCGTGGGTGAGACCGGCCGGACCGGCCAGCGGGGTGGTGGCCAGCAGGAACGCGATCAGCGCCAGCGGCCACATGAGCCGCAGATCGCCCGCGAACCGCCGCCAGCGCGGCGCTTCCGCGTCCGCGAGCTCGGCCAGCAGCATGCCCGCGCCGAACCACGGCAGGTAACCGGGCAGCCAGTTGTCGGCGTTGATCGCCTCGGGAGTGGGTACGGGCAACAGGTTCCAGCCCAGGAACAGAATCGAGACGCCCAGCACCACCGGCACGCGCAGGTGAGCTCGATTGCCGCGCAACCACACCAGCGCGAAGGCCAGCAGCGGCAGTACCGCGTAGAAGGCGACTTCCACGGCGAGACTCCACATTTGGGTGAGCCCGTCGGTGAGCGTGTACGGCACATAGATCTGTAGGAAGGCCAGATTCGCCAGCCACACCCGGAATCCGGCCGTGTGCGCGGCGCTCGGCAGCAGAATCAGCGCCGCGCACACCGCGACCCAGTAGGCGGGCAGGATGCGGGCCGCGCGATGCAAGAGATAGCGGCCCGCCGCGGGTGCCTCGCCCAGTCCGCGCGCGGCGGCCGCGTGCGGGCGCCACAGCAGGAAACCCGAGAGCGCGAAGAAGATCGCGACCGCCATGTCGAAGCGTTCCCAGACGCGTCCGATGTACGGCTGCGCGGTCGCGCCGGTCTGGAACGCCACGTGGGTGAGCACGACCCCGAGCGCGGCGAGCGCGCGCATGCCCTCCAGGGCGGGGACGAAGGTGTTCGGCCGGCGGATCGAGCGCGTGTCGAGCGGCGCGGCGATCGTGGAATTCGGGCCGGCGGGCGCGGGCGCGGCGGCCGGATCGGTGGCACTCTCCCCGCTGACGGCGGCATCCGAGCCGACCGGTTGTACCGGTTCGGAGGGCGGGCGCAGGGTCGTGGTCATCGCGATCCAGTGTGCCCTGTGCCCTCTTCATGTGAGCACCCCGCGTTTGACTTATGGGCGTTTCGCGGAGTTTTCCTGCCTCGGCGAGACCCTGAACGCTCCTGAGCTGTTAGTGTCGGGGCTCACGAGTGCTGCGCGGCGACCGCAGTACTCATCGGAACGACCTGTTCGACGACGAGGAGAAGTTGCATGGCACTGAGTGCCGGGACCAGACGGACGGTGGCCTGCCTGCTCGTGGGGCTGGGTGCTTTGTTGCTCGTCGCCGCGATCATGATCCCCACCTACACGGTGAGCAAGGTGGCCAAGACGCCACTCGACCTGCAGATCACCACGATTGCGACCAACCTGGCCGGAACCAAGAGCGAGGTCCTCGACGCCAAGTCGCTGACCGGACCGGGTTCGGCCAAGGTGGACACGAACGTGCCGCTGTTCTCGCAGCGTTTCCTCACCATCGAGGATCCTGCGGACGCCGAGCGTCTCACCATCCAGGCCGGTCAGACCCTGCGTCGCACCGACAAGCAGGGCGACACCGGGCTGCTGACCGCCTCGATCGACCGCGTCACCGTCGACCGTAAGGACGGCATGCCGGTCGACGAGGTCGACGGCGGCCCCAACGGCTCGATCGGCGTGACCGTCGACAAGCAGGGCCAGAGCGTGATGGACCCGGTCCAGCACACCGGCCTGCAGTACCGCTTCCCGATCGGCACCGAGAAGAAGGCGTACCCGTACTTCGATCTCAACGTGCGGAAGACGTACGACATCAACTTCATCGAAGAGACCGAGATCAACAGCATGAAGGTGTACCACTTTCAGCAGACGGTCCCGGTAACCGATCTCTCGACCGTCGCCAACTCCCCCACCAACAAGCTGGCCCTGCCGGCCGAGAAGTGGGGCGTCGAGGGCGGCGAGACCCCGGTGACCATGATCCGCTGGTACACCAACACCCGTGACCTGTGGGTCGAGCCGCAGACCGGCACCGTCATCAAGGGCGGCGAGCAGGTGCACCAGTTCTACTCGCGCACCGGCGACAAGCCCGAGGTGAACGTCCTCGAAGCCACCCTGATGTTCGATGAGAACACCGTCGAATCGCAGATCGCGGTGGCCAAGGAGAACATCGACAAGCTGTCGCTGTACGGCCGCACCATCCCGATCGTGCTCGGCGTGCTCGGCGCGCTGGCCCTGATCGCGGGCATCGTGCTCGGTGTGCTCGGCGGCTCGAACAACGGCCCGACCGCGCGTCGCGCCGCGCCGGCTCCCGCCGGTGGACCGGCTCCGGGCCGGGGCAACTTCGACGCCCCGACCGAGCAGATCGACATCAACAAGACACAGCAGATCGATATCAACAAGAAGCCTTAGGCTTCGACCTGCTTCACAGCGGCCCCGCACCTTTCGGTGCGGGGCCGCTGTGCGTTCGGGGCCGCCGCGAATCCGGTCGGCGCCGAACGCAATCGGCGACACGAATAAGAGCTGTTGGCTATCAAACTCTGCGACAGGGGTGCGGCGCGGAACCGCGGCACGGCGGGTGGGAGCATTGCGGCGTGTCCGTTGTACGCCGTCTGCCTGTAGTCGCGGACCTCACGCTGGTGACGGCCGGGGCCATGACGGCGAACGTCGCGGGATACCTGCTGCAGCTGCTCGCGAGCCGGTGGCTCGGCGTCGCCGGGTACAGCCCGTTCGCGAGTCTGCTCGCCGTGCAGATGCTGTGCGCGGTGCCCGCGCTGGCACTGCAGAACGTCGTGGCCCGCGAGGTCGTGCGGGGGGCTTCCATCGCTACCGCGCGGGCGCTCGCGCTCAAATGCGCCGGGATCGTCGCGGTCATCGCCGTTCCGCTGGTGCCGATCGTCAGCCTCACCCTGAAGGTCGACTGGGTGGCCGCGGCGGCCGCGCTGTGCACCGTGCCGGTGCTGGTGCTGCTGTCGGGCGAGCAGGGGATCCTGCAGGGCTCGAGCCGGTTCCGCGACCTCGCCGTGGTGCTGGGCGGAGCCAGCGTCGTCCGGACCGCGCCGGCGCTGATCGTGCTCGCGAGTGGCGGCGGGATCGCGCCCACGCTGTGGGCCGCGACGGCGGGGGCGACGGTCGCCGCTCTGCTGGCGCGGCACATCGTCGATTCGAACGGCGCGTACGGCCGGATCGGGGCGCGCGGCGCCGAGGGTCCGGACGGCTCCGCCCGGCGCGGCGCCGACCTGGCCGCGGTGCTGCCCGTGTTCCGGGCGGCGCAGGTGCAGGCGGCGCTGATGGCGCTCTCCTCGGCGGATCTGCTCATCTCGCGCATGGTGCTCAGCGACGAGGACGCCGGGCGGTACGCACTGGGCGCCATTGCCGCCAAGATCGCCTTCTGGCTGCCGCAGGCGGTCGGGGTGGTCCTCTACCCCAAAATGGCGCAACCGCAGCATTCCGCGCGCGCTGTGCGCTCGGCGCTGGCGGTGCTCACGGCGGTCGGCACGATCGCGGTACTCGGGGCCGCCGTGGCCGCGCCCCTCGCCCCGCTGTTCGCCGGCCAGGACTACGCGCCCGTGCAGGGACTGCTGTGGTTGTTCGCGCTCCAGGGCGCGCTGCTCGCGGTGCTGCAGGGTGCGCTGCTGTCGGCCATCGCCGCCGATCGCACCGCCTCGGCGGCCATCACCTGGCTCGGGCTCGCGGTGGGCGTGGTGGTCATGCGGACCTGCGCGCACTCGGTGGCGAGCCTCATCGGCATCGCGGCCGCCACCGCCGCGATCACCACCCTCGTGATCACCGTGCTGGCGCTGCGCACCGTGCACGAGCCGGCCGGCGACGATCCCGTCGTCCCCGGCCTCGGGGCGACCGGGGCATAGGGTGCGGGTGTGAGCGCGGAACACCCCCGGCGAACCGGCCCGATCACGGCCGCGTACAGCCTCGCCCTCACCCTGCTGGTCCTGGGCCCGCTGCTCGGTCCCGGATACCTGCTGCTGCGCGACGCGGTGAGCACCCCGCGCTCCTACCTCACCGATTCCGCCCTCGGCCTCGGCGACGCGGCTCCCCGGGCCGTCCCCCAGGACGCGCTGCTCGCCGTGCTCTCCCCCGTCGTGGACGGCGGCCTGCTGGTGAAAGCCATTCTGCTGGCGGCGATCTGGTCCGCGGGCTGGGGTGCGGCCGTGCTCGCCCGCACCCTCCTGAGCGCCTCCCTCGGCCCCCAGCTCGTGGCCGTCACCGTCACCATCTGGAACCCCTACGTGGCCGAACGCCTGCTCCAGGGCCACTGGAGTCTGATCACCGGCTATGCCGCGCTGCCGTGGATTGCCCTGGTGGCCACTCGGTTACGGGCCGCCCGGGTCGACTCCGCCACAGCACCGCAACCGCAGGGGTCGATCCCTCGCGCCACCACATCCGCAGGCTGGCTCCCCTGGGCGGCCCTGGGCGGCTGGCTCGCCGTCGCGGGCCTGACCCCCACCGGTTCCCTCCTCGCCGGGGCCCTGGCGCTGCTCCTGGTCGGGGGCCGCAATCTCCTTCCCACGGCGGCACTCTGGCTGGCGTCCTGCGCACCCTGGCTGGCCGCCACCGCCCTCTCCGGCGCGGGCTCCGCCCCCTCCGACCCGGCGGGCGTGGCCGCCTTCGCTGCCCGCGCCGAACCCCTCCTGGGCACCCTCGGCAGCCTCGCCGGCCTCGGCGGCATCTGGAACGCCACCGCCGTACCCGACACCCGCACAACCTTTTTCGCCCTGATCGGCACGGCGATCCTGCTCACCCTGGTGGCGACCGGCGCCCGCGCCGTCTACGCGGCACCGAGCGGGACGACGACCGCGCTCCCCGGCTTGCGTTCCACCGCATCGAATTCCGAGGCACGAGGCACGGACAGCACGGGGTCGACCGTCGCCGATCGGCACGAGAAGACCACCCCGCCCGATCCCGCCGAAGCTGCGAACAACACTGCGGCAATCCGCCACACCCGCCGCACTCTCCTGTTCGTCGCCGCGGCCGCGATCCTCCTACCCGCCCTCGGCGCAACCGGCTGGGGCCTGGCCGTCGGCGAGTTCCTCGTCGAGCACGTCCCCGGAGCCGGCCTCCTACGCGACACCCAAAAATACGTGGCCCTCGCCGCCCCCGCCTTCGCCCTCTGTGCGGCCGCGGGCACACAGGCACTGTCCGCCCGCATTTCCGCCGCCCGCATACAACGCGTTTCGGCGCGAAGGGGTGTGGACGCCGAGGCCGCTGAACCTGTCGTCCAAGGCCGGACTCGGCCGGGGCGCGGGGTAACCGGTTGGGTGGCGGCGGGTTTCGTCGTGTTGATCTTGGTTTCGCTGCCGGACATGGCCTGGGGTGTCGGGGGCGCTTTGCGGCCGGTGCGGTATCCGGTGGGGTGGGAGCGGGTCGCGGCGGCCGTCGACGGGGGCGGGGACATCGCGGTCTTGCCCGGGGGGATGTTCCGGAAGTTCCGGTACTCGGGGAAGGCGCCGGTGCTGGACCCGGCGCCACGGATGATGCCCCGGGACGTGCTGCAGACCGGGGAGTTGCCGGTCGCGGGGGCAACCGTTTCCGGGGAGGGGGCGCGGGCCGGGGAGGTCGAGCGGTTGCTGCTGGCGGGTGGGTCACCCGGGCGACTGGCAGAGCTGGGAGTGGGGTGGGTGCTGGTCGAGCGGGGGACGCCGGGGCCGATGGGCGAGGCGAAAACGACGCTCGCCCAGCTGGATTCCGTGTACTCGGACCGGGACCTGGAGCTGTACCGGGTGCCGGGGGCGGTCGCCGATCACGACGCTTCCCCGGGCGCGCGCCGCGTCGCCGGTGCGGCCCACTTCCTGTGGGGCGCACTGCTCCTCGCAGGGCTCGCGGCAGCGTGGGGTAGCGCCCGCTCCCGACGCCGCGCGGGATCCGCCGCGCCGCAACCGGTCTGAGGAACATCCGGATCGGTGCACACGACATCGAGCGCACCGCTCTTTGCTGAACAGGACTTTCGAGCGGCGATCCTCACCTGATCTGCGAGCGGTCGAACGGCGGCGCATGGAGTGCCGGCCCCATCTACAGCGCAGGGCCGAACACCAACGGACAGATCCGGCCGTCGTGAATCAGAGCGGGGGCGTGGGGATTTCGAAGCGAGATCAGGGCTGGGTCAGGGGAGAACCTGCCACCAGGCCGGAGACGCGGTTGCCTCGGGACACGGCCGAGAGGACCTCGTAGACACCGTTTCCGGTTTGCTCCCAGGAGAATTCGCGGGCGCGGGCGCGGGCCTTCTCGCCCAGGACGGTGCGCGCCTCGTGATCGTCGAGCAGATCGCCCACCGCGAGGGTGAGGTGGGCTGCGTCGTCGACCAGCATCCCGGTCACGCCGTCCACGATCGAGTCGGTCAGGCCGCGCGAGCTGCGGTAGCCGACGGTGGGGACGCCGTGCTGGGCGGCCTCGATCACGGCCAGACCCCAGCCCTCCTTGCGCGAGGGCAGCACGTGCACCCAGGCGCGGGCGAGCAGCTCGTGTTTGCGGTCCTCCTCCACGTGCCCGTGGAAGGTCACCGCGTCGGCGATGCCGAGCTCGTCGGCGTGGGTGCGCAGGTTGTCCGCCCACCAGCCGCCGCCGATCACGTCCAGGTGCAGGTCCGGGATGCGATGCCGCAGCCCGGCGACCGCCGCCATGGCGTCCTCGATCTGCTTGTGCGGCACCAGCCGGGACAGCACCACGATGCTCGGGTGCGCGGTCCGGGTGGCGTCGTCACCGGCCGGAACCGTGGCGGGCACGGGTTCGGCGCCGTTGCGGACGACGGCGATGCGCGCGCCCTCCACCCCCAGCGCGGTCAGTTCCTCCGCGGACGGCAGCGACACCGTCAGGTACTGGTTCTCCCGATGCACGCGCGGCGACAACCTGGATTCGATCCACCAGCCGATCCGGCCGACCAGTTTGCCCGCCACGGGCCACTGCTCACGATGCCCGTGATGCACCAGCACCACGGTCGGCGCGGCCGCCGCGGCCCGCGCGAAGAAGGGGATGCCGTTCTGGGTGTCGATCACCGCGTCCGGCCGGACGCCGCGCAGCGGCCCGATGCCGAGCCTGCCCAGCGCGATCGCCGCCAGCGCCCGCGGGTACACCGTGAACCGCCCGCCGCCGCGACTGATGTCGATGCCGTCCACCCGCTCGGAACGCGCCGCGCCGGGGTACCCGGCCGTCCGCAGGGTCACCTTGACACCCCGGGCGGCCAATTGCGCGCCGACCTGCTCGAGATAGCGCTCACTGCCTCCGCCCTGCGGATGCCCGGTGTCGCGCCAGCAGAGCAGCAGCACTTCACGCACGGGCAGATCTCCAAAGTCATGGCGAAAGGATGATGAACAACGGGCTCCACCATATAGCGCGAGTGCCCTCCGCAACCCATGAGTGGTCACCTGACCTGCTACCGGGCGCGGATTTCCCCGCTCGCGATCGCCCGGAATACGCCCGCGACTGCGCGAAAGAGGCTGACGTGCCCGATCCGGCGTCGCCGGAGAATTCTTCCGGATTACCGGGCGCCCGGGCGGGTAGGTAGGGCGTGTGCACCACCGGGACAAACTCACCGACCCGATTCGGCGCGAAAGGACTCGCCGCCGAGCGGTGCTCCGCCGCCGTCCGTGTCGCGCCGTTCGCGCGGCTCCTCGTGTCCCGATCAACGCCCGCCCGCGGGGAAGCCGCGCCAGCATCGCCGCATACCCATGTCCCCCGGTAGCGGGAGGTAGCGCGGTGCCGCCGACGACGGTTGTGCGAGACTGCTCGCCGTGCTTCGTGCTGAGCAGACCGGATTGCGGTGGGGTGGGCGGCGGCCGCGATTCGCTCGCCGGGCGACCTTGCGCCGGTCGCTGCGGCTGCTGGGGAGTTTCCGATTCGAACAGACCGATCCGGCGCTGTTCTACGGTGGCGTCGCCGTCGATACGGCCGCGCTGGTGAGCGATTTCTACCGCGATCTGACCGGGCATTCGCTGCGCGGCGCCGTCGTACTCGACGTGGGCGGCGGTCCCGGTTATTTCGCGGACGAGTTCGGGCGCGCCGGCGCGCGGTATCTGCCGGTCGAACCGGACCCGTCGGAAATGCACGCGGCCGGATTGCGCGTGGCGGGCGCGGTGCGCGGCTCGGGGATGGCGCTGCCATTCCGCGATGACGCCGTCGATGTCTGCATTTCCTCGAATGTGGCCGAACATGTGCCGCAGCCGTGGACGATGGCCGAGGAAATGCTGCGTGTCATCAAACCCGGTGGGCTGATGATCTTTTCGTACACCATCTGGTTCGGCCCGTTCGGCGGCCACGAAACCGGCCCGTGGCATTACCTGGGCGGCGAGTTCGCGGCGCGCAGATATCTGCGGAAACAGGGGCGGGAACCGAAGAACCGTTTCGGAAAGTCCCTGTTCGCCGTCGGCGCGGGCGAGGGTATGCGGTGGGCGCACCGCACCCCGGACGATGTCGAAGTGCTCGCGGTGTTCCCGCGGTATCACCCGAAATGGGCCTGGTGGCTGGTGCACGTCCCGGTAATTCGGGAACTGCTGGTGAGCAATCTGGTGGTGGTGGCCACCAAGCACACGGGCGCCGAGACCGTATCGAAGGGGAAAACCGCACGGAGCGAGCGGGATTCACCGTTCCAATCGGCCGCGACGCCAGATTCTGCGTAAACCGCCGTGCCCGTCGGGTTCGCCCCAGGGTGACTCCTGGGTTGCCAGCCCGATGGTCTCCATCACGGTCAGCCCGACCTGTCCGGCCAGAGCATGCACCGCGGCAACCGCTTCCGCGGCCTGGAGCGCGGCGGTGGCCTGCTCGGTGGTGAGCGTGCGCCCGGGCAGGAATGACACCACCCAACCACCTACGCCGACGCTTTTCGCCTGGTGAGGCGTGAGATCGCTGGTCATCAGCGAACGATCGACCACTTGCACCGCCATGACTCGAATCTCCCCTGCGCGGTATTGATTCATGTATCGAGCGAGCTATCCAAGATAGCTATAAAGCATGCTCGCAACGCGTGCGGAATGCAATAGTGCGTTCCGCGAAAAGCGAACCGGCAGGTAGGATTTCGGAAATTCGAGTCGCTGGAAGGTTGCCTCGAAGATGCGGAAGCGGTTGCGGAGACGATGTTTCGGAAGTCTTAGAGATCGGCCTCGATCAGTCGCAGCGCCGGCTGCGCGCGCCGGTCCGACCGCGACGGCGCCGCGACCACCTCGACCTGCCAGCCCGGCGGCAATACCTTCTGCAACTGGTTCGCGGCCCGCTGCATCGGCGTACTCGTCGAGATGGGAGCGAGGTCCGCTAACTCCGGGAGAATCAGGGGGGTGACATCCACATCGTTCATGCCATGCGCCTACCTTTCGCGTAACGAACCAGTCGCCAGTCACGGACTGGAAAAGCCTGGAAAAGCTAGGAACGGAGACAGCTTCAAAAATAGCAAGGGCTAATTTTTGGCAACCGACCAGATGGGCGTCGGCACGAAAGCCATGCGAAGCATAAGCCACCCATAGGCGAACCGAATTGCGAACCACGTTCCCTGCCGGAACGAGTCGCCTCGAATTGAATACCGAGAAGTCGACTTTCAGAATTGTCCCGATCACCGGGACCGCGGGGCGGGAGTCCGGACGATGCCCCGGACAACCCCCGGGGCAAAACTGTAACGTGTTCTCATGGAGTACCCGAGCCTGTTCATCGGCGGACGCTGGACCGCGCCCGCCGGCACCGAGACCGTCCAGGTCGTCTCACCCGCCACCCTGGAAACCGTCGGCAGCGTGCCCAACCCCACCCGCGCCGACGTCGACGCCGCGGTCACCGCCGCCCGGCACGCCTTCGACCACGGCCCCTGGCCCAGCACCCCGCCCGAGGAACGCGCCGAACTGCTCGCGCGCGTCTCGGCCCTGCTCGACCAGAAGGCCGGTGAGCTCACCGCCGCCCTGTCCGCCGAGACCGGCGCGCCGCCCATGTCGGCGAGCACGCTCAACAACTTCCCCGCCAAGGCGACCCTCGACTACTACGCCGGGCTGGGCAAGGCGTTCCCCTGGACCGAGTCCCGCACCGGCACGTTCGGCACCACGAAGGTCTCGCGCGAGCCGATCGGCGTCGTCGCCGCCATCATCGCCTGGAACGTGCCGCTGTTCCTGGCCGTGAACAAGCTCGCGCCCGCCCTGCTCGCCGGGTGCACCGTCGTCCTCAAGCCCGCCCCGCTCACCCCGCTCACCGCGAACCTGCTCGCCGACATCTTCGCCGAGGCCGGGCTGCCCGAGGGCGTGCTCTCGGTGCTGCCCGCCGACGCCGAGGTTTCGGAGTACCTGGTCTCGCACCCCGCCGTGGACAAGGTGACCTTCACCGGCAGCTCCGCGGTCGGCCGCAAGATCGCCAGTGTCGCGGGCGGTCAGCTCAAGCGCTGTTCGCTCGAGCTCGGCGGCAAGTCCGCCGCGATCCTGCTGCCCGACATGGACATCACCGCGATGCCACAGCTGGCCTTCGCGGGTCTGATGAACAGCGGCCAGGCCTGCGTGGCCCAAACTCGCATCCTCGCCCCGCGCAGCCGCTACGACGAGATCCTGGACGCCCTGGTCGAGTCGTCCCGCATGTTCCCCCTGGGCCTGCCCACCGATCCCGCGGCCCAGCTCGGCCCGCTGATCTCCGAGGCGCAGCGCGGCCGCGTGGAGGGCTTCATCGCCAAGGGCAAGGACGAGGGCGCCCGCCTGGTCTCCGGCGGCGGCCGCCCCGCCGACCTCCCCGGCTGGTACGTCGAGCCGACGATCTTCGCGGACGTCGAGAACACCATGACGATCGCGCAGCAGGAGATCTTCGGCCCCGTGCTGTCGGTGCTGCCCTACGACACCGAGCAGGAGGCGATCGCCATCGCGAACGACTCCGACTACGGCCTCGCCGGCTCGGTGTGGACCACCGACATCGACCACGGCCTCGAGGTCGCCGCCCAGGTCCGCACCGGCACCTACGGCATCAACTGGTACGCCTTCGACCCCTGCTCCCCCTTCGGCGGCTACAAGACCTCCGGGATCGGCCGCGAGAACGGCCCCGAGGGCCTGGACGCCTACTGCGAACAGAAGTCGGTCCTGATGCCGATGGGATACACGCCCTAACGACCACGGCACTACGAAACGGCCTCGGCGGCACCGAATTCGGTGCCGCCGAGGCCGGAGTAAGGTGTGGGGGTGAGAGCCGCCCCCCC